>JALOMY010000328.1 GCA_025455225.1 Cyclobacteriaceae bacterium
TGATCATTCAGGACTATCGTGGAAAGGAAATTTCTGTAGTTGATGCGGAAAAACTGAATCGAGAATATGGCATGTATAACGTGGCTATACACCGGGGCGCATTGCACGAAGCCTTATTGGAGAAAATGGATACCGGAAAAATCATCACCGGTAAAAAGGCAGTTCAATACCGGGAAGATGAAGAGGGTGTTACGGTATATTTTGATGATGGCTCATCGCTTCAAGGCACTGCTGTTATTATGGCGGATGGAATTCATTCCGCAATCAGGAAACAATTAATTCCGGATTCGCAACCACGCTATTCAGGCTATACCTGCTGGCGCGGTGTTACTACTGATGAATGGAATCTTCAAGGCAAAGCATTTGAAACGTGGGGTCCTGCAGGTAGGTTTGGTCATGTACCCATTGGCCAGAACCTGGTATATTGGTTTGCCTGTAAAAATGCTCCTTATAAGGATGAGCAAATGAAGAATTTTACAATTGCTGACCTTGCAGAAAATTTCAAGGATTATATACAGCCCATCCAATCCATAATACTTCAAACACCCAGGGAGAACCTTATCTGGAGCGATATCATCGATCTAAAGCCAACCAGCCGGTATGCATTTAATAACCTGGTGCTGATCGGTGATGCGGCACATGCAACAACTCCCAACCTCGGACAAGGTGCTTGTATGGCTATTGAAGACGCGTGGATACTTGCAGAAGAAATTCAAAAGTATCCGCATGCTTTGTCTTCGGCTTTCAAATCGTTTGAAGCGCGGAGAGTGGATCGTGTTAATTTTATTGTTAATACCAGTTACCGGTTGGGGCGTGTGGCACAGCTTGAAAACCAGGTGATGGCTGGTCTTCGGAATTTTATTTTCCGCTTGCTTCCCGCATCCATTAATGATAAGCAAATGAAGCAGGTTTTAGATATTGCCTGAAAGCCAGCAACCCATTTCGGGTTGTAATCGTTAAACGGTTCACCCCACATTCCAACCCGACATGAGCCTGCTTCCAACTATCACCGCCCTGGGATTCGCATTACTTACGGCATTATTTTTTGGCCTGGTTTTACGAAACTTGCGAAATGCCTTGCAACTCACGAACTGGACAAATCAGAGGCAAAGGAAAATACAAACCTGGGCATTACTAATCATAATCGGATGGGCCGTCCTGGTGGCAATTGCTTCTATTTCGGGTTATACCCAACGATTCGATTGGTTCCCGATTAATCTTGGACCCATTTTAATTATTCCCCTGGTTGGGATCCTTATACTTACTTTTTCGAAAGGTACTGCCGAGGTTCTCAGGCATGTTCCTGTTCAAGTGCTTACCCATCTGCAGATATTCCGGGTTTTTGTTGAGATTTTACTTTGGATGTTATTTATCCAGGAAGCCTTGCCGGTTCAAATGACCTTCGAAGGAAGAAACTTCGATATCCTGGCCGGCCTCACGGCACCAGTAATGGCTATCTTTTTCGCAGACAATCGAAAACTGATGATAGCATGGAATCTGATCTCATTAGGATTACTGATCAACATTGTTGCCATTGCAATAGTATCAATGCCTTCACCCCTCCGGATCTTTCATAACGAACCGGCCAACACCATTGTAGCTGAATTTCCGTTTATTTTCCTGCCTACCTTTTTAGTTCCGCTTGCCTATGGTTTGCATTTTCTTTCTTTACGAAAGCTTACGGCTAAGCTGTGAATTCCGATTTCCGACAAACCGAATTAAGATTCGCAGATCAGAAGCTATTTTTTCCTGGGGTCTGACTTATCAATCTCCGGCAACTTAAAATTATCCAGCGGGCTCGGTTGCTGCATCATCGCTTCAATGGCTTCGGTTGTACGGGGCGCAAAGGTGGACAGATGCTCGCATCCGTCTTTGGTGATCAGGTAATCGTCTTCAATCCGTACAGCTATGCCCCACCATTTCGGATCCTTCGTTGTATTTTCCTGGATGTAAATGCCGGGCTCAATGGTGATGGCCATATTTTCCTGCAGTACATCATAATTTCCGCGATCATGAACATCCAGCCCAATGTGGTGGCAACAGCCATGCGGATAGTACAGATGCCGGTCGGTTTCCTTTTCAATTACTTTTAATTCAGCCAGGCCTTTGTTAATCACTTTGGCAGTAGCCATATACAAATCGCTGAACTTAGTTCCGGGTTTACAGATTTTCATCGCTTCTTCCTGGGCGGCCAGTACGAGATCGTAAATCTTTTTTTGTTCCGGAGAGAATTTTCCGCTTACCGGTATGGTACGGGTTATATCAGCTGTATAGCCATGATATTCCGCACCCAGATCCATCAGAATTAATTCTTTGCTTGAAAGTTCGGGTTTGTAGTTATCGATGTAGTGAAGAATACATCCGTTATGACCTCCGCCAACAATGGAAGGATAGCCCACATCCTCAGCCTGATATCGTTTAAAGATATATTCATGTATGCCCTGAACTTCCCGCTCACTCATGCCGGGTTTCATGGCTTTCATCACTTCGACCTGCCCTACACACGAAACCATGACAGCCTTGCGGATCATTTCAATTTCTTCTTTGGTTTTTATTCCCCGAAGATCATCCATTATTGTATTGAGGCCTTCCATGTTCAGGTTGTTCTTGGGCTGCTCGCGCGAAACACTCAGCGCATCTTTGCGGGGGTAATTGACTTTTACTTTGAACTGCTCAATCAAATCATAGAGGTCGGCTGAATCGCGCGGATCATTCCGCACATCGTTATAAAAATCGAGGAAGAGAATTTCGCTGAATGATGAAAAATTAACGTTGTACTTTTTGAACTCCGTGTTGTCGAAAGCTTGTTCCAATCCAAGCTGTTCCTTGGTTCCCAGGTTACCCAGCCTTCGGCCCGTCCACATTTCGCGCATGATGTTTCGTGGCTGAACAAAAATGATTTCATCGTAAGAGCTTCCATTAGCTGCTTTTTGTTTGTCTTTAAATATGAGCAGCACGGCATTGGGTTCGCGGTAGCCGGTGAGGTAGTAAAAATCAGGATCCTGGTGGTATATGTAGTCTACATCGTTACTGCGGTTACGCACAGCATTGGCAAAAAATATGGCAACTGAATTGGGTGGCATTTTTTCCCGGACTTTTTGCCTGCGTTCTTTATGCCATTCCTTGCTGAGAAAATCAGAAGGCATATCGGGGTTTTGGGCATTCAGTGTAAAATTAGCTACCAGGAGAATTGACAAAAGAAGACGGTTCATGCGCATTTAATTTATCTCAAGAAAGCAAAAGTTTCAGAACTGATAAAACAAGGTTGTATTAATGGTTATTGGTCGGTTCGTTTGAATAAAAATCCGGCAAAATTAAC
>JALOMY010000329.1 GCA_025455225.1 Cyclobacteriaceae bacterium
AACGATGAATCGCTCGAACCCCTGATCGCTGAATATAATTTCACCTCACCCATGAAGTTCAGTATTGGTACCGCAGTCTTTTTAGGCAGTAAAGGTTTTATTTCAGGTGACGTTGAATTTGTGAATTACAGCAAAGCCAAATACAAAAGTGATATCGGAGGAATCTCCTTCGATTTTGATAACCAGGTAATCGGGCAACTCTATACCAATACCGTGAACTACCGTTTGGGTGGGGAATTCCGGCATGAATCTTTTCGCGTTCGGGCAGGGTACAACGTGCTGGCCAATCCCTACGATAATGCCATCGATCTCGATCGCACCATCAGCACCTGGAGCCTCGGGCTTGGTTTCCGTTCGAACAGCTTCTTTGTTGATGTGGCCTGGCTTTCCTCACAAGGTGATTCGGCCTACCTTCCGTATTCCTTCCAGGACCGCCTGGGGCCCGTTGTCGATCTGAACAACCAAACCAACAACCTGATCCTTACAGTCGGGCTTACTTTTTAAGGTAATTCATTATAACCTTTTGAATTTCTTCTGGCTTAACAGACTCGGCTGAAATTTGTACTGAAGCTTGCTGGTAATATGGTAGGCGGGAAACCCATAATTCATGAATCCGGTTACGCAATTCATCTTCATTCTGAACAGCCAATAAGGGCCTGCCGGCATCACCGGCTTCCATCAAACGTTTAACAATCCTATCTGGAGGAACATCGAGGAATACCGTAATTCCAGTTGAATTCATATATACCATATTCTCGTGAAAGCACGGGGTTCCTCCACCCGTAGCCATAACAAAAGAATCTTGCGAAAATTTTCTGAGTACGTTTGCTTCCAGTTGACGGAAAGACATCTCGCCCTGACTACGAAAAATTTCAGGAATTGAAAGACTGGCTACCTGACTGATCTCGTGATCCAGATCGATAAACGGAACCGAAAAACACCTGGCCAGCTCTCCACCCAGTGTGCTTTTTCCCGAGCCCGGTAAACCAATCAAAAAGATTTTCAAAGCTTATAAAAGTTTAATAAGCTCTTCAGCATCCGGTACATCATTGAAGTGCCACATCCCCTTTACCGTTCCATTAACCCAAAGGGTAAGTCCCGGATTAGACCGGATAATGGTTTTTAAAACGGTGGCATCCGCAAAAAAATAGGGGGCTGCCCATTGATATTCATGCCGCCATGCTTCAATATCTTCTGAGGTGCTCGAGGTAAGAATAATGGGTTCAATTTTTCCTTCAATCTCCTGAATCAGCTTGCTGATCTTCTCCGCATTCTTTGAAGATGCGTGGCTGACATTGTACAAAACAATAAGAAGCTTGGCGCCTTCAAAAGTTTGCTGGGTAAAATCATCCCCGTCTGCGGTGGCCACCCGGTAATCAATAATCTTGGGAACATCTCCCTTGCGAATAACTTTATCAACCCGGTCAATAAACGTATAGGTGGAATCTATGGTGCTGAGTTGATCCATCGTTAATTCCACATTCTGTCCCTCTTTCTGATAAAGGAACGTCATGACAACACTGTCGCGCTTGGCACCCGGGGGCAATTTCATCTGCTCGGGTATGGTGTTCCCGATTTTATAGGCACGAAAGTCAATAAAGGGTAAATGACGTATCGCATAAATTCCCAGGAAGAAACTGATGGTGGTTGTTCCCAGCACCACCGCTAAGCCTTCACGCGACCGTAAAACCGGTTCATAGGAATGACGGTACCAGTATAAATGAAGAATAAAGACAACGAGAATCAAATCTTTGTAAAACGATTCCCACGGGGTAAGTTTAATGGCATCACCAAAGCATCCGCAATCGGTAACCTTATTTAGTATTGCAGAGTATCCTGTAAGAAAAGTGAAAAAGATTATTAATACGAGGAGTACCCACGTAGTTAATGGCATCCGGTAATGGATGAGCACAGCAACACCCAGAACAATTTCAAGAACAATCAGGATCAACCCGATTTCAAGCGAAAAAGGAATAAAAACCTTGAAAAAAGATCCGAAATCAGCAGCGAATACTTCAAAATATTCTTCAAGTTTTATTTCCGTACCCACCGGATCGTTCAGCTTGATCAATCCGGAAAAGATGAATAAGCCACCAACTAAAAAACGGGAGAACCAATCAATGTATCGCCTCATAGCGTCTGTTGTTTAGGGGTGCGTTAACTTAATTAAACAAAAAACAGAATAATTAATGATGTCCTGGTAGTTGGCCTTTACCCCTTCACTCACCAGGGTCTTGCCTGCATTATCTTCAATCTGCTTAACGCGCAGCAATTTCATTAGGATAATATCCGTCATCGATTCAACACGCATGTCGCGCCACGCTTCTGCATAATCATGATTCTTATTCTGCTGAAGAGAAAAAGTCTCATCAACAGCGGCATCATAAAGGGGTTCAACTTCATTCGCAGATAATTCGGTTTGAGAAGATCCCTGCAGTTGAATCTGGATAAGCGCAATCACACAATAATTGATAATGCCTATAAATTCATCGTGAATCGGATCGCTTACTTTTTGAACACCCTTCTCCTGGATGCTTCGGATGCGCTGGGCCTTAATAAAAATCTGATCGGTAATAGACGGCAACCTCAAAATTCGCCAGGCCGTTCCGTAATCCTTGGTCTTCTTTAAAAACAAAGCTTTGCAGGTGGCTATGACCTGTTTATATTCGGTGGCTGTTTTTTCGTTAATCATGATTTCAGCGGGGCAAAATACAGGATTTTCAACAAACAAAACACTGAACGTGAACGGACGGTTATTGGTGCTGGATCCTCCGGTGATCATGGGCATACTGAATGTTACACCCGACAGCTTTTATGATGGTGGTCGCTATAGTTCTGAAAATGAAATAGGCACCCAGGTTGAAATCATGATCAACGAAGGTGCCGGCATAATAGATGTGGGCGGATATTCCTCACGTCCGGGTGCCGATGATATTTCTGTTGAAGAAGAAACCAAACGAATCATCCCAGCTCTCCGCCTGATTCATAAAAATTTTCCGGGCACCCTTATCTCCATTGATACCTTCCGTGCTGAAGTAGCCCGTGTTGCCGTGCTTGAAGGTGCCCATTTAATCAACGACATCTCCGGAGGGGAACTGGATAACAACATGTTTCAGGTGGCCGGCCAGTTAAAGGTGCCGTATATACTCATGCATATGAAGGGAACACCACTAACCATGAATGCACTGGCCAATTACGACAACCTGATCCTGGAGATGATGGAGTATTTCCATCGAAAAATCAGGATGCTGCATTCATGGGGCGTGAATGATATTATAATTGATCCTGGATTTGGTTTTGCAAAAACAGCTGATAACCCATCCTTGCCGGCTTGTCCAGAAAATCAACCATCTGGCGAACTCTGAATATCAAGCCCGGGGAAGCTTTGAATGGAACAACGGCTTTAAACATGGCCGCTTTAATGAAAGGTGCATCCCTGCTTCGGGTGCACGATGTTCGCGAAGCATCTGAAGTGGTTAAACTTTTTACGAACCTGTCACGACCTACACAAAGTGTTTAGTACCTTTACATCAATGGTACTCTTGTTTAATATCGGTTTCCTGGAGGTAACGTGGGTGGACCTGGTGGACATCGGCCTTGTAAGCGTGCTTTTGTACCAGGTGTATAAACTGATTCGCGGCAGTATTGCCGTGAACATCTTTTTAGGTGTATTGGCTCTATACCTTATTTATTTAATAGTCAAAGCCGCACAGATGGAATTACTGGCCACCATACTGGGCCAGTTTATGGGTGTTGGCGTATTGGCCATGATCATCCTCTTTCAACCAGAGATCCGTAAATTCTTGTTGGTAATCGGTGGTACCGAGTTTCGGGATAATTTCTTGAAGACATTATCAACCTGGCGGGGCGAATACAATGACGAAACAGATGTTCATCAAATTATTGAAGCCGCAAAAACATTAAAAGCATCACGCACCGGTGCACTTCTTGTTTTTACACGCGATACCGAGTTGAAATTTTATGCCGAAACCGGTGAAGCCCTGGATTCGGAAATAACAAAATCCCTGCTCCTTTCCATTTTCAATAAACATAGTCCCTTGCACGATGGTGCGGTAATCATTCATAAAGGACGTATCAAAGCGGCCCGGTGTGTATTACCGGTAAGTGAAAATGATCATCTTCCCGCCTACTTTGGAATGCGTCATCGTGCAGCCGTGGGTATGTCGGAAAGCACCGACACATTAGTGATGGCCATATCGGAAGAAACCGGCCGGTTAATCCTGGCACGAAACGGAAAATTTCTCAAGTCACTTAAATTAAAACAGGTAGAACAAAAAATTCTGGATTACCTTCACCATACGGAACCTGTGAAATGGGAGGAACTCGAACCTGAAACCGGTGAACCGGCAGAAACACGCAGTAGTGTTAAAGCCTGACTATTGCCAGGCATTACTTAAATAAACAATCACTTTACTTATGCAGTATCGCTGGTACTTACTGAGTACACTGCTCTTAACTGGATTTTTCGCAAAGAGTCAGTCTACGCTCGAAACCATCATTCAAAAAGGGCATGAACTTGCCGTGGTTTCCATCGCCATAAGTCCCGACAGCAATTATGCAGTAACGGGCAGTAAAGATAAGTCAGCCAAATTATGGGATCTGAGAAACGGCCGCGAAGTGCGGAGTTTTCTGGG
>JALOMY010000074.1 GCA_025455225.1 Cyclobacteriaceae bacterium
CCAGGCATTCGATCGGTTGCTGACCATTATGGATGAACTGCGGGAAAATTGTCCGTGGGATAAGAAACAAACGATGGAAAGCCTTCGGCACCTTACCATAGAAGAAACCTATGAGTTGTCTGATTCGATACTCGAAGGCAACCTTCAGGAAGTGAAAAAAGAATTGGGCGACCTGATGCTTCATAACATCTTTTACGCACGCATTGCATCTGAGAAAGGACTGTTTGATGTAGCCGATGTATTGAATGCTATTTGCGATAAACTGGTGGAACGCCACCCGCATATCTATGGCGATGTGGTTGCTACCGATGAAAAAACAGTAAAAGAAAACTGGGAAAAGATTAAATTAAAAACCGGAAACAAATCGGTGCTGGAAGGTGTGCCTACATCGCTCCCAGCCCTGGTGAAAGCCATTCGCATTCAGGACAAGGCACGGGGTGTAGGGTTTGATTGGGAACGTAAAGAACAAGTGTGGGAGAAGGTTGAAGAAGAAATGCATGAATTTAAACAGGAGTTTAATGCGATTGAACCAGATAAGATTAACCGGCAAAAAGCCACGGAAGAATTTGGCGACCTTTTGTTTTCGCTGGTAAACTACGCACGGTTTATTAACATCGATCCGGAAGAAGCATTGGAGCGAACGAACAAAAAATTTATCAAGCGATTTCAGTTCCTGGAAAATGAGTCGGCCAGGGATGGGAAAAAACTGGGTGAAATGACACTTGCCGAAATGGATACGTATTGGGAACGCGCCAAGTCTTTATGAATTTATAATCTTCATTTCTGATCAACTACAACATTCGGATTTAACACTTTCCTATATGATTAAAAAATTATGCATCGCCCGTTACTTCATTGCCTTCGTGGCAATCACGATGGTTTCAACTGTTCATGCTCAATGGAAATATGAACCAACCCCTGAAAATCTTAAAAACCGCGAATGGTTTCAGGATGCCAAGTTTGGATTATTTATTCATTGGGGTGTTTACAGTGTGCGGGGGGCAGGCGAATGGGTAATGAACAATCAGCAGATCCCGATAAAAACCTACGAGAAGCTTCCCGGCTTTTTTAATCCGATTGGATTCAATGCCAAAGAATGGGTGCAGCTGGCCAAAGCAGCTGGTATGAAATACATCACCATTACCAGTAAACATCACGATGGCTTTGCCATGTGGGATAGCAAGGTTTCCGATTATAACATTGTGAAACGAACTCCCTACGGAAAAGATGTACTAAAAATGCTGGCCGATGCCTGCCGTGATGAAGGCATAAAACTATTCTTTTACCATTCCCAACTCGACTGGCGCCATCCGGATTATTTTCCCCGCGGCTTTACCGGGGGTAGTTATACCGGCCGTCCGGAATCCGGAGATATGAATAAGTATCTCGATTACATGGATGCCCAGCTTACCGAATTGCTTACCAACTATGGAGATATAGCAGGCATCTGGTTCGATGGCATGTGGGATAAAAAAGATGCCGACTGGAGATTGGAACAAACCTATAAACTGATTCACCGGTTACAGCCTGGTACGCTTATCGGCAGCAACCATCACATGCCTCCGTATGAAGGTGAAGATTTTCAGATGTTTGAAAAAGACCTGCCCGGTCACAACACCACAGGTTTCGCACCGGAACAACAGATTGGTTCCTTACCTAAAGAAACTTGCGAAACCATTAATAATTCCTGGGGATTTAACCTGACTGATGACAAGCATAAAAGTGTAAAAGAGTTGGTCCAATACCTGGTGAAAGCAGCTGGCTACGATGCTAACTTTTTATTGAATGTAGGGCCAATGCCTGATGGTCGAATTCAGGAAGAACACAAGGAACGTTTGCTGAAAATGGGTGAATGGCTAAAGCAATATGGTACCACTATTTACGGTACACGGGGTGGACCACTTACTCCGCGCGATTGGGGTGTTACAACGGTGAAAGGAAATAAAGTTTATGTACATGTTTTGGATTGGCAGGATGAATCCCTGGTGATTCCTTCATGGGGTAAAAAGATTAAATCGGCCCGAATGTTTATTGATCAATCACCGGTTAAGTTTCTGCAAAACGATTACGGAATTACGCTCCGCATTCCAAAAGATAAAATGAATGAACTGGATACCGTAATAGAACTGGAGGTCCAGTAAAGCCATTGGTAATGAATCAATTCATGGAGTTCTTTTTATTTGGCTTCCAATGCTGATTGTATGTTTAATGATTGACTGGTTCTTGCCGAGTTAATCAAAAAGCATTCGTGGGCGCGATTAATTTTTCCATTTGCGGGCCAGGCTCCATTTCATCAAGGGTCCGCTGGTCATAGACGTTATTAAAGCCATAATTACTAATGACACGAAAACTTTTTCGTTAATCAGGCCATTCTCCAAAGCAATCAGGCCAAGAATAATTTCCATGGCGCCCCTTGCATTCATGCCAAAACCTACCGCCAACGATTCATTCCAACGAAATCCTCCCAGGCGTGCACCCAGCCCGCTGCCGATTATCTTTCCTGCAAATGCAATGAACAGGATGGCCAGCGTAAGCATGAAATCAAAATTGGCGATGAAGTTCACCTTCAAACCAATGGAGACAAAGAACAAGGGGGCAAAAATGTTGTTGATGAATTGATGGATAATTTCCTTGGCACGTTCGCTCATATGTTCGGAATCGCCAAATGCAACGCCAAGTATGAATGCACCAAAAATGGCATGAATACCAATAAATTCTGTGAATGCCGCTGCAATGAAACACATGGCCAGGGAAAGCGATAATAACCCGCCCGGCCACGCGAGTTTTTTATTGATCCAGGGTAACACACGATTAATCAATCCGCGGCCAAATGTCAGCATCAAGGCTGTAAACCCGATGGTCAGCAATAAGGTATTAGTCAATGTTATATTCTGATGCCCTTTTCCGATCATACCCAGTATCATGGAAAAAATCAGCCAGCCGATAAGATCATTAATCATAGCCGATGAAATAACCAGCATGCTTAACCTGGATTTGAAAATATTAAGGTCCATCAGAATGCGGGCAATAACGGGTAAAGCGGTTATCGCCATGGAGGTGCCCATAAACAAGGCAAACGCCAATCGTTTACCTTCATCCGCGTATCCGAAGAAATCAGGAAATACGTAAGGAAATACAAAACCAAAGGCAAAAGGAATAATCAACCCGAACAGGCTGGTAACTATGGCAAGACGACCTTGTTGCCAGACAATATGCAAATCAACTTCAAGCCCGGCAATAAAAAGCAACATTACCACTGCGATCTGAACAAATCCGTCTAAAACCAATGAGGATGTTCCCACTGGAAATAAAAGATTGAACCAATCGGGAGAAAGCATTCCCAATACAGTAGGCCCAAGAAGAATTCCTGCTAAAATTTCACCAACAACACCCGGCTGCTTAAACTTTCTTGCCACTTCTGCCAGGACCCTACCAACCATCAGCATAATGCTTAGCTGGATTAAAAGGCCCATTAATTCCTGCTGACTTAATTTAATCATGCATGGCCTCCTTTCTTTCCTGAGGATGTACAACAAGTACATTACACGGCAGGTCGGCAAATATGTATTCCAGGTCGTGGGGGAAAAGTCTATCCAATAATGAAAGTCGCATAGGAGGAGCACTTACAACCAACAAGTCGGCTGCTTTTCGTTTGGTAAATTGAGCCAGTTCAAATCCGGATTTCCCGGTAACGACCTTGATATTGATTTTCAATTCCTTGTGAGGTATTTGATTTAACATGCTTTGCACATAATCAATCTCATCTTCCACAAGGCTTTGTTTTAGCCGGCTATACTCTGTCTCTGTTACGTGTCCGGCTGTAGACATCGTTAGGCTATAGAGCTTAATTTCGCGTACAATATGCAGCCATTTTGATTTTTCCTGTTGAGCGATAGTACAGGCCACGGAGAGTGTATCCAATACTTTTTCACTTTCATCTACTTCGGTAACAATATTCTCAAAGGGTTTTGGCTGTACGGAAGGATTAATGATGGTAAGTACTGAACATTTTGATTTGCGTAAGATCTTCCTGGCCACAGAGCCTAGGTAATGTTGAACCAATCCTTCCTTTTTCAGTGCCCCGGTAATTAAGAGATCAACATCTTCTTCTTTGCAAGCACGTAAAATCTGTTCAGCCGGTTTACCCTGACGCCAACAAATCGTAACCTCATCCTCTTTGATTCCGGCTTTTGTCAGCAACTTTACCATGATTTCCTCCTCATCCTTGCTATGATTACCCACATGGATCAAGACTAAACCACTTTGGAATAGATGCTTTAATCGCACGGCCTCGGCCAGCATGGCTTGCGCCCGAGGAGAAAAGGCAACCGCTAATCCTAATTTTCTGAAGTACATAGATTTCTACGGTTTAAGATATTCAATTTTCATTATTATAGATCCTTTTATTATCTTCCTTTATCTGTTTTTAATGTTTCCCCCGGAACCATGTTGCGCCAACTCATACTAGGTCAAAGCCCCAGGCAGTCGCTTAAGATTTACAAACAAGCCATGCTTCGTGGCTTATTGGCGCTTATCATTATTGTAACAGGAACCGTCTACGTTTTTATTGATCTGTTCTTTGAGGTGAACCGTGTTATTCCTGTATACATTTTCATTGTAATGGCTGGAATTGCAGCCTTTTGGTTTAACCGGAATCAACACTACCTGGCATCAACACTGGTTATCTTAATCAGTGGCAACTTTGTAATATATCTCCTGGCCTCTTCAGAACCTTCATCCAGCGGTGTATTTGTGTTCTTTGTACCGGCTGCACTGGGAGGCATGGCCTTATTGAGCTACACCAACTGGTATTGGGGATTGGGTATGATTTTGCTAAGCTTTCTTTTATTCATAATTGCGTATTCCATTGACTTTTCATTGCTTCCAAAAAGTGATAATCTGATCTACTACAATGAGGTCTACTTTAAAATCAACTTTACTATCGCTTTAACTGCATCTGTGTTAATTGTCTATTTTCTGATTAATATAAATTATAACTCAGAAAAAATATTAAAGGAAAATGAACTCAAGCTTACCAACACAGCCGATGAGCTGAAAACCAGCCGGGAACGGTTTGAGTTGGCGGTTCAAGGCACGCAAGCCGGCATCTACGAATGGCGGGTAAAAGAGAATTCAGTATATGTAAGTCCTATATGGAAGAAAATGCTGGGTTATGATCCGGATGAAGCAATTGAAATGTCGATAGAGCGCCTGGTCGAGATGACGCATCCGGATGATCTTGAGCGAACTCAGCAATCCATCAATCAGCACCTGGCCACCGGAAAACCGTATCACAATGAATTACGGCTTCGAACGAAGGATGGATTGTATAAATGGTTCTACGACAGTGGTGTAGGAAAAATTAATTTCAACAAGGAATTAGAAACCGTTATTGGCTCACTGATTGATATTGACGAACGAAAGAAAGCTGAACAACAGATTATTGAGCAGAATGAATTGCTCGCCAAAGCCAATGCAGAACTCGACCGGTTTGTTTACAGCGTTTCGCATGATTTGCGTGCACCTTTAAGTTCAGTGAAAGGACTTATCGGTATTGCCGAGAAATCCGAGGATTACCAGGAATTGAAATCGTACTTATCTATGATGCGCGGGCGCATTGATGCCCTGGAAAAATTTATTCGCGATATTATCGATTACTCCAGGAATTCCAGGCTGGAAGTAGTTCACGAACCGGTTAATCTTCATGAGCTGGTTCATGAAATTATGGAAAGCCTTCGGTTTACGGATGAACACAACGTGGTTTCCTTTAAAGAGGAATTGTCCAAAGACTTCATCATCCTGTCTGATAAAGTCCGATTAAAAATTATTTTGAACAACCTGCTCTCAAATGCATTGAAGTATCACGATCCTGAAAAGAATGATTCAGTGGTTTCGATTCAAGCCAATCATTCAAATGAATTGTTGCACATTCTTGTGGAAGACAATGGCCTCGGCATTGATTCGGATCAACTCCCCAAAATCTTTGATATGTTTTACCGGGCTTCCGTCAATTCAACCGGTTCAGGTTTAGGTCTATACATTGCCCGGGAAACCATCAAAAAACTAAATGGAAAAATCACAGCGGAGTCAACTCCAGGGGTAGGCACACGGTTTATTCTTGAAATACCCACAGGCGGGTAAAGATTATTATTCCTCCAACCAAAAAATTAACAGCCTATAATCCGTACTTGGTGTTGAAAAATTATCTTTGCCCCTTATGGCAAACGAAGACAACCTTCTCAAAAATATTATTGCCCATGCCAAGGAGTATGGCTTTATTTTTCCTTCCAGTGAAATTTACGATGGTCTGAGTGCCGTTTACGACTATGGCCAGAATGGTGCAGAACTGAAAAACAACATCAAGGATTATTGGTGGAAGTTTATGACTATGCTGCACGATAACATCGTGGGCATAGATGCTGCGATTTTTATGCATCCAACAACGTGGAAGGCTTCCGGGCATGTTGATGCCTTTAACGATCCGATGATCGACAACAAAGACTCGAAGAAACGGTACCGGGCCGATCAGCTCATTGAAGGTGTTATTGAAAAACTCGAAGAAAAAATTGAAAAGGAAGTTGAAAAAGCGGCCAAGCGTTTTGAAAACTTCGACCGCACCATGTTTGTGAGCACTAATGCCCGTGTATTGGAATACCAGAAAAAAATTGATGATATCAACGAACGCCTGAAAGCTGCCATGGGTTCGGGCGATATGGCCGCGTTAAAACAACTGGTGCTGGATCTTGAGATTGCCGATCCGATTTCAGGTTCGCGTAACTGGACGGATGTTCGTCAGTTCAATCTCATGTTCTCTACGGAAATGGGATCCATTGCTGACGATGCCAATAAAATCTATTTGCGCCCGGAAACTGCCCAGGGGATCTTTGTAAACTTTCTTAATGTTCAGAAAACCGGCCGGATGAAGATTCCTTTTGGAATCGCCCAGATTGGTAAAGCTTTCCGAAATGAAATTGTTGCCCGTCAGTTTATTTTCCGCATGCGTGAGTTTGAGCAAATGGAGATGCAGTTCTTCCTCAAACCCGGTGAAGAAATGACCTGGTACGAGTTCTGGAAAGAAAAGCGGATGAAATGGCACCTGGCATTGGGCATTGGCCAGGAGCATTACCGTTTCCATGATCACCTCAACCTCGCCCATTATGCCAACGCAGCGTGCGACATTCAGTTTAACTTCCCGATGGGCTTTAGGGAACTCGAGGGCATTCACTCCCGTACGGATTTTGATTTAAAAAATCATGAGAAATATTCGGGTAAAAAGTTACAGTACTTCGATCCCGAAGAAAATCAAAGTTACATTCCTTATGTAGTTGAAACTTCCATCGGGCTAGACCGCATGTTCCTTGCGATTTTATCATCATCCTACAAGGAAGAAAAATTACCGGATGGCAGTGAACGGGTGGTGCTTCGCATACCGGCACCATTGGCTCCCAATAAAGTTGCTATACTTCCGTTGGTGAAGAAAGATGGCCTGCCTGAAAAGGCGATGGAAATCATGAACGAGCTAAAGTTTCATGTACGCTGCTTCTATGAAGAGAAAGACGCCATCGGAAAACGCTATCGAAGACAGGATGCTATCGGTACGCCTTATTGCGTAACCGTTGATCATCAAACCTTGCAGGACAACACGGTAACGATCCGCGATCGCGATAGCATGGAACAAGAACGTGTACCCATTTCATCCCTTAAAGACCGGTTAACTTCAGCATGCTCCATTAACAACCTGTTGAAGAAAATCTGATGCACTGGCTGCTGTTTATTACCATGATGGCTGTGGTTGTGATTCCCATAGCCCTTGTGGCGATGCAGGAGCAGCGATGGTTTAAGAAAATTCTCTTTTACCATTTTCCAAAATTTCTGAGGCCCATCAGTCATCAGCTAAAACCGATCAATGTCTATTACGATAAGCTAACACCCGAAGAACGTAAACGTTTTGAATGGCGGGTGTATTACTTCCTGGATACAACCCATATCGAATTCAGGCATTTCCGTTCAGGCCAGTTGTTTAATTACAATGCCATCCGATACCTGATTGCTTCGGTAGCCACCCAGATGACCTTATTCCTCACAGAGGATTGCTTCGATGCATTCAACCGAATTATTATCTATCCGGATACCTACTATTCACCAGTCACTAAAAAATTTCATAAGGGTGAAACCAATCCGGCAGCAGGTTATATTATTCTTTCCTGGAACAGCTTTTATGCCGGCTTTATCGAAAGCAGCGATGGCGTTAACCTGTTAATGCACGAATTGGCTCATGCCCTGTGGCTGGAAAACAAATTGTTCGACTACGAATTATTTGATGAAACTGATCTTGAACGTTACCGATTGGTTGCCCGGAAGATCATGGAGGAAATGCATTCAAATGAAAACCACTTTTTCAGAAAGTATGCCAGCATCAATGAAGATGAGTTTTTTGCTGTTTCGGTGGAGAATTTTTTTGAACGACCAGTTCCATTTAAAAAAACCTTACCCGAACTCTACTCGGCTCTGACCTTTCTCCTTAAACATGATCCGATTATCCACTTAAATCTCAGGATATAACCCCAAAATGAGTAGTTTTAGGCCCCGTTTAAATACGGTTTTTACGCATTAATGCCATGTGGAAATTACTCGCCCACTTTATTATTAAGTACCGCCTTCCCCTTTTTATCCTGATTGCCCTGATCACGGTTTTCATGGGTTATCATGGTCGTACCGTTGAAATGAGTTACGATTTCCGGGGAACTGTTCCTGCGAACGATCCGGAACAGATTTTCTTCACCAAATTCCGTGAACAATTTGGTGAAGATGGGGGCATCGTTGCCGTTGGTTTGAAAGACAGTTCCATCTACGAGTATAAAAACTTCGAACGCCTTCGTGAATTCTGCATAGCCGTACGGCAAATACCGGGTGTCAATGAAGTAATATCGTTGCCGCAAATCAAAATGATGGCCAAAGATACGGCCCGCAAGCAGTTCAAATTGATTGACATATTTCCTGGAAAAGTCCGATCGCAGCATGAACTTGACAGCCTGCTGATTGAAGCAGAAAAGCAGAAGTTCTATCTCGGCCAGATCGTTAACCAGGAAAATGGCGCCATTGCCGTACTTATATCGATCAATAAAGAATATCTCAATTCATCCAAACGGATGGATGTTACCAATGAAATCATCAAGCAAGGTGGATTCTTTATGCATGCCACCAATATACAACTCCATTACGCTGGGCTTCCGTTTGTGCGATCAGTGATTGCGCAGCAAGTCAGCCAGGAGTTGAAAATTTTTCTGGGTCTTTCCGTTCTCGTTACCGGTATCATTCTGTTCATTTTCTTCCGGTCGTTCCGGGCCATGATTTTCCCGCTGATTGTCATTGGAATCGTGGTGATCTGGGTATTGGGTACAATCGCCCTTTTTGGATTTAAAATCACGCTGCTCAGCGGAATGATTCCACCCATCATCGTTGTGATTGGAATACCCAACGCCATATACCTGATGAATAAATATCACAGTGAATTCGTTTCACACGGTGATAAAATGCGGGCTATTAACCAGGTGATTCAGAAGATCGGCATGGCAACCTTTCTTACCAACCTGACTACCGCCATCGGTTTCCTGGTTTTGCTGAATGCCGATATTACCGTTCTCCGCGAGTTCGGTATTGTTGCCGGCATAAATGTAATGGCCACATTTATGGTGAGCCTGATTCTGATTCCAGGTGTGTTTTCATGGATGCCTCCACCAAGCGCCAAACACCTGAAGCATATGGACTTTAAGCTTCTCGATTGGTTTTTAAACGGAATCGACTTAGCGGTACACCGGCAACGAACGCTTATTTACTCCATCACCATTATCGTAGTTGGTTTTGGCATAGTTGGGATGCTTCGCATTCACTCTGTTTCATATATGGTGGACGACCTGCCGGAAGAAAGCACGGAGAAACAAGACCTGAAATTCTTTGAGGAAAATTTCAGCGGAGTTATGCCACTCGAGATTGTTGTGGATACAGGTAAAAGAAGAGGCGTTATCGATGTAAAGAATCTTCAAAAACTGGATGAGTT
>JALOMY010000075.1 GCA_025455225.1 Cyclobacteriaceae bacterium
AAAGAATCGAATCAGTTCAGTTGTATCTACGCAACAGATCACTAAAGCCATGAAAATGGTGGCAGCTGCCAAATTGCGTAAATCCCAGGACCGTATTCTTCAGATGCGTCCTTTCGCTCAAAAACTGTCGTACATCTTTCAAAATTTATCGGCAGCACAAAGCGGTGAGTCAATCGATAACTGGTTCAGCAAAGCGCGTGAGGAAAACAGAATACTCATCGTTGCAATTAGCTCGGATCGTGGTCTTTGCGGATCGTTTAATACGAATGTTTTCAAAGGTGTATTAAAGCTGATTCACGATAAATATGAGAAGCAATACCGAAATGGTAACGTTACCATATTAACCATTGGGAGAAAGGCTGATGATTATTTCGCGAAGCGAAAGTTCAACGTTGTAAGTGATCATTCAGGTATAATCGCTGCCATTTCATTTGATAAGGTTTCTGCAGCCGCTGAATATATTTATGATTCGTATCGTAACGGGAAGTACGACAAGGTGGAGATTATCTACAACGAATTCAAAAATGTTGCCACTCAGGTACTCCGAACCGAGCAATACTTACCAGTTGTTCTCCCTTTGGCTACCACCAAAACTCCCTCAACGGATTATATCTATCAACCGGACCGTACGGAAATATTGACCGGCCTTATTCCGAAATCCTTGAAAGTTCAACTATTTAAAGCTGTGCTGGAGTCCAATGCCTCCGAAAACGGAGCGCGGATGACTGCTATGGATAAGGCAACAGAAAATGCAGGCGAATTGCTGAAAGAACTGCGCCTTAGCTACAACCGTACCCGCCAAGCAGCCATTACAAAGGAAATTCTAGAAATTGTTGGTGGCGCTGAAGCCTTAAAGGCTTCCTGATCCGCGCGACAAAAAATGATGACCCATTCCAACCGGAATGGGTTTTTTATTGAGCCTTGGTAAGAATAGTCAAGACGCTTTCTTTGCCTGTTCATCCCTGCTTGGATTATAGGCGCTTAACTTTATCTTGCACATTGGAAAAAGTTATAATCCTCTCTAAACCTTAACGATCTGGTTCAGCGATGCAGGAATTCTTGCAGGATTTACCCGGGGTGATTTATGCCTATGTCATTCGAAAAGATAATAGTCGGGGCTTTACCTATGTTAGTACAAACAGTGAGGAGATTTTGGGGGTCTCGGCTGACGACTTATATAAAGATTCTTCCCTTTTCCGGAAATGTGTTGTTAAAGAAGATTTAACTTCCTTCGAGCAATCGCTCCAACGAAGTCATGAAACCAATTCTACCTGGAATTGGGAAGGAAGAATCCATTGGAGAGATTCAGTACGCTGGATTGAAACCCGATCCACCGCATCCAAATCCGGAGGAGATATTATTCGAAAGGGAATAATCATTGATATTACCGAACGGAAGCAGCAGGAATTAGAGCAGGAGCTGCGCTACCAATCGTTAATTGAAAGTCTACCCGTTGGTATTGGCATTCATGCAGAGGGCAATTTGATTTTTGCGAATGCTTACGCTCATCAGTTGTTGCATGTAACTGCAGGAAGCCTGATCGGGCGAAACATCATGGATTTTGTTCATCCGGATTACCGTGAAATTGTTACGGAGCGAATTTCAAAGGTAATTGCAGGTGAATCCATTCCGGTTATTTCACAACAGCTTGTCTGTGAAGATGGCGAAGTGATAGACGTTGAAACTACGGCTTTGCCATTTACCTATAAAGGCAAGCCGGCTGTTCAAATTATTGTGCGGGATATTACGGAACAACGAAGGGCCCAACGGGAGATTCGAAGAAATGAAACTTTTTTTACCCAGCTTTTTAACCACGTACCCATGGCGGTTGTCCGGCTCGATTCAACCGGAAAAGTTGAATTGGTAAACCGCGGATTTACCGAAATGTTTGGATACGAATTGGACGAATTAAAAGGTAAAAACCTGAATGAATCAATTGTTCCAGAAGAGTATCAGAGTGAAGGCGTGGATATTAATAATTTAATCACTTCAAATCGGGTCATTCGTATTGAGGCAATCCGGAGACATAAAAATGGCCGCCTGGTTAATGTGTTGTTGTATGGTTTACCCGTTCGGTTAGATGATAAAATCATTGGCATCTATGGGGTGTATATTGATATTACCGAACGTAAGCGGATGGAGGAAGAATTGCAAATCCGAAATGCCGAGCTTGACAACTTTGTATACAAAGTATCGCATGATCTTCGTGCCCCTTTATCGTCTATTCTGGGATTAGTACATTTGGCAAGCTTCAAAGATAATCAGGACGATCCCTACGAGTACATAAAATTGATTGGTGAAAAGGCAATGCGGCTCGATGCCTTTATAAGTGATGTGCTGAGCCATTCGAAAAACCTTAAGCTTGAAATAAATGTTGAGAAGGTTAATCTTAAATCATCTCTCGAGCGGGCCATTGCCGATCTTAATTATCTGAAGGGCACCTCGGATGTCGATTTCCTTCTGCAGGTTGAAGATGCAGAAATCTGGAGCGATCCATGGAGAATATCAGAGATATTCCGGAACCTTGTTTCCAATGCAGTGAAGTACCGTAAGATGGATGGCGAAAAGCCCTGGGTGAAAGTTTCCATCGAAGTTGCCCAGGGTGTGGCCATGATACGGTTTGAGGATAACGGCATTGGTATTGAAAAGAAAAACCTGGATAGGATATTTGAGATGTTTTACCGGGCTACTGAGCAATCAGACGGTTCGGGTATTGGATTGTACATTGTTAAGAATGCAGTTGAGAAACTACAAGGCAAATTATTGGTAAACAGTGTTGCGGGTCAGGGAACTACGTTTACAATTCAATTGCCATCCCTTGAAAAGTCAAGTCAGATTTAATCTGGAAATGCATTATGCGCCTGATTGAAGTTAATACAGCACGTGAAAAGTCTGAATTTCTCAGGCTCCCGGTTCGATTATATGAATCGAATCCGTATTGGATCAGGCCATTGGATAAAGACATTGAAAGTGTATTTGATCCAAAGCTGAACAAAACATTTCACCATGGGGAATGCATCCGATGGATTCTAGTGGATGATAAAGATCAAACCATCGGTAGGGTTGCAGCTTTCATTAATCAGAAAACGGTTAGTAAAGGAAATGAACAACCAACCGGAGGAATGGGTTTCTTTGAATGCATTGAGAACAAAGAAGCAGCGTTCATGCTTTTTGATGCCTGTATAAAATGGCTTATAGAACGCGGAATGGAAGCTATGGATGGTCCGGTAAATTTTGGAAACCGCGATCGATGGTGGGGCTTATTGATTGAAGGTTTTGACAAAGAACCCAATTATCTGATCAATTATAATTTTCCTTACTACAAAGACTTTTTTGAAGCTTATGGCTTTCAGGTTTATTTTTACCAATTAACCTTTGGGCGACCTATTATTGCTCCCATCGAAGATAAACTCCTGCGAAAAGCGGAGATCATCTTTCAAAATCCGGATTATAAATTTGAATACTTGCGTAAACCCGATTGGGGAACTCTTCCTGAAAGAATAAGAACCGTGTATAACCGGGCATGGGCTAAGCGCGGAGAGATACCTGAGTTATCTGAGGTACAAGCCAAGCTCATGATCAAACAGCTAAAACCATTATTGGATGAAAAATTGATTTGGTTTGGGTATTATAAAGATGAGCCAATTGCTTTTTTCCTGTCTTTACCGGAAGTCAATCAGATTTTTAAATACGTGAATGGTAATCTGAACTGGTTGGGAAAGTTGAAATTTGTATTTCATAAATTAATTGGCACAAACAGAAAAGCATTGGGAATTTTATTTGGGGTAGTTCCCGAACATCAAGGCAAAGGTGTTGACGGTGCCATAATCCAGGCTTTCCGGATTATGGCCGAAAAATCAAATCTTTCATACAGGGATTATGAATTGAACTGGATAGGTGATTTTAACCCTAAAATGATCCGGGTAGTTGAACAAATCAACGCCAACCTGATTAAACGCCATGCTACGTACCGGAAGCTTTTTGATGAAACAAAGCCCTTCAAGCGGATGCCTATTGTAGGATAGAGTATGATGAACGAACAGGACACACCTTCGGGATTTCTTTTACGCAACTTATTGAAAGGTTTATTGTGGTTCGCGGTAATTATCACCGTATACATTCTGATTGAAGATTACCTGGAGGAGACGTTGTCGCATCAGATGGAGACACTGGCCAATCGTGAATTTTTGCTGTTTTCAATATTCACAGTTTCAGAAATCGTATTTGGAATAATTCCCCCTGAGTTTTTTATGATTTTATGGCAACACCAGGGTGATCTGCCAAGCTATATTATTAACCTCAGCATATTAACAGTCATATCATACGGAGCAGGTGTATTGGGTTATTATATTGGTGTTACTTTCACTAAGTCTCCCTTATTCCGAAAGCTCTATAATAAATACCTCATTCAATACGAATACAGTTTACAGAAATATGGCATGTATCTCGTTTTGGTTGGCGCCATTACTCCGGTGCCATTTTCAGCAATGTGTATGTTGGCGGGTTCTGTAAAGCTTCCCTTTAAACCATTTCTTTTGATTTGCATTGCCCGAATCATTCGGTTTGCGGCTTATGGCTGGATGGTGTGGAAATTCCCGGGATGGTTTGATGCGTGATCGTTTGGAATTTGTTTTCGATCTGCAAACTTGAGTTTTTGATTATAACCTAAACACTTTAATCATTATGAGAATTTACGCCATAACAGTTTGTTTATTATGGGTGCTTTGCGTACAGGCCCAGGTAATTAAGCCAAAAGAATTAGTTACAGTTAAACGTAATGCAGTCAGCCGGCTGGATAAACAATACGACCGGTATAAACAACCAGCTCTTGCCATTTGGGGATATTCTGAAGTGGGATATAAGGAGATTAAAAGCTCAGCCGAGCTGAAAAACTTATTGAAGCAAAGTGGATTTACTATTGAAGAAGGGGTAGCTGGAATTCCCACTGCTTTTGTTGCCACTTATGGTACCGGGAGCCCGGTTGTCGGGATACTTGCTGAATATGATGCCTTGCCCGGATTATCTCAACAAGCCGTGCCTGAGAAAAGCCCCGACCCGTCTCGGCAGGCTGGCCATGCATGCGGTCATCATTTATTTGGAGTGGCTTCTGTGGCTGCTGCCATTGAATTGATGGAAACCATGAAGCAGACTGGTCTGAAAGGAACTATCAAAGTTTTCGGAACACCGGCTGAAGAAGGAGGCGCAGGAAAAGTTTACATGGTCCGTGAAGGATTATTTGATGATGTTGATGTGGTTATGCATTGGCATCCCAGCAGCCGAAATGCCGCTAACCCATCTTCTTCGTTGGCAAATGTTTCAGCTAAATTCCGGTTTCGGGGAATTTCCGCGCATGCTGCAGGTGCCCCTGATAAGGGACGATCTGCTTTGGATGCAGTTGAAGCCATGAATTATATGGTTAATATGATGCGCGAACATATTCCTTCCGATACGCGAATACACTACATCATTACCAGTGGAGGTGAAGCGCCTAATGTTGTACCCGATTATGCTGAAGTGTACTATTATGCACGCCATCCAAAACGTGATGTACTGGCTGACGTATTCGGAAGAATTGAAAAGATCGCAGAAGCAGCAGCACTCGGCACAGAAACGAAAATGGAGAAAGAAATTATTGGAGGTGTTTATGATCTTCTTCCCAATGAGGTGCTGGCCAGACTCATGCATCAGAATCTTACTGCGGTTGGGGGTGTAACCTATACATCTGAAGAGCTGGAATTTGCCCGAAAAATTCAACAGACTTTATTGGGTGGCACGCAACCTGCCATCAATACGGCAGCCCTGATTGAACCATTCAAAGTGGATGCATCCGGAAGCGGGGGGTCAACCGATGTAGGCGATGTTAGTTATGTTGTACCAACAGTAGGACTGGGAACAGCTACATGGGTTCCAGGTACACCAGCCCATAGCTGGCAAGCTGTGGCATGTGGAGGAACCGATATCGGAATTAAAGGAATGATGGTTGCTGCAAAAACACTTGCGTTGACTGGCATCGATTTGTTGAATGACCCTTCGCAGATTCAAAAAGCCAAAGATGAATTTCAAAGAAGAAGAGGGCCGGATTTTAAATACACAGCCTTAATCGGTGACCGCAAGCCAGCTCTTGATTACCGGGATAAAAAATGATCGGTTAAAATAAGTCGTCTGAACCGGGATTGTTCAGACGACTACTTTTTTAAGCTTGTTCTTTCGGACAGGTATTCAGACCCACCAACGTATATAACGGACAGAAGCTTATCAAGCTTGTCAGCAGAAATACAGCTCCTAATACCACCAGCACGATTCCCAATGTTCCGGTAACGGTTCCTGAAAAATACAGTGCAGCAAAAATTACAGCGAGTACAACCCGAATAATACGGTCGGCATTTCCCATGTTCTTTTTCATAATGTTAGAGTTTAAGGATTAATTTGTTCATACAACCAAACCAGGGAATAAAGCAAGCCTGTACAAAGTGCGCAAACAAGTAACAATTTAAGGGCTCTGCTTTTCATTGATCTGGTGATAATTCAAATGTACAAGCTCAACTACATCAAATCTGGTGATCTAAGTCACCGGTTCGAATAATTCATAGCACCTCAATGCCGGCAGGTGTTTGTTTTACTTTCCCCTCTTTCTCAAGTTTTTTAAGCACCCGGGTGATCACTTCCCGGGAAGTGCCCAGGGCATTGGCAATTTCACGATGGCGTATGTTTAATACTGCGTTGTGGGTAAGCCGGGCCCGTTCTTTCAGGTGATCGTAAATACGAGAATCGAGTTTTTGAAAAATGAGCTCATTAAGGGTATCAATCAATTCTGTATAGCGGGTGTTATAGAGGTCGTAAAATAAGGAATTCAACTGCGGATAATCACGCGTCCATTGCTCGAGGAATACCGATGGCAAGAGAAGTACTTTGGTGGCACCTTCTGTTAGCGCAAAGATTTTACTGGGCCTGTTTTTTATGCCTGCCAGAAACGACATTACGCAACTTTCGCTGGGTTGAATATAATAGAGCAGTAATTCTTTGTCTTCGTGCTTTGTGTACACTTTTATCAAGCCTTCCAGTACAATGGGAATCATTTTTACGGACTGTCCTTCTTTCAGGATTTCAGTTCCAGGAGGAATGTCCATGATCGAGCCTTCTGCGGCAAATGCACGCTGAAGTTCGGTACCAACCAGTGGTAAGTAATTTCTTAATACATCCGGATCAACCGCCATAGGATTAAATTAAGGCAACAGTTTGATTTTTTCACTGGCCCCATTATCAATTTTATTCCGTGAAAAATAAACCGGAAAGTGTTTATCGTAAGCCCAAGTATTGAACAGGTTATCATAAAACGTACTGGAGACATTACCACTTTGGCCAGGGGTATTGGTGAACATGGTTTTATCCCAGTCGGATAGATCAGCAACCATACGGAACGATGCTCCGTGAGTTTGATTATCTCCATTACCAGTTACACCGGGTGTTGATCCTGAACCACCACGAGGCAATGGGCCGCATTCGAGAAGCGCCCTAATGGAGTCATTCACTGCATTGCTGAGCGGGTGCTTGATTAGCACATGATGGTAGGAAGGCTGGCCGTATTGCCAATTGCGCCAATCATCACCAAGCTTTTGATGAAGGTCGGAAAGCGCATCACCTAATGCCTGAATCATGAAGTTTTCACGTCCCTTTAATTCAGGTGTATCTTGTTCAATCCAGCCTATAACTCTTCGCAATGAAACGGATTTGATAATGCTGCGCGCTTGTTCGGGTACCATCATTATATAAGCATTTTGAATCAATCTTCGTTCCCAGGCCATGTAGAGTCCGGCTGTAACGGAGGATTTATTTAAAACATAATCCCAGTTTGTTAATGAATCTAAAGCGCGTTTTATTTCATCATTCTTCACAGGAAGCGGCATTTTGAGAAGCGGTATGAGTCTTCGCGCAGGGATTGATAAATAGTCAAATTGAAGTTTCATCATGTCTTCCTGTGTGTGCACTTTACGGCTTGACAGAACCTCATTGATTCGGTTCGCACGACTGCTGTCTGCCCATTCCCAACCAACTGCATTGCGGTGGGTGAAGTCATTCGGAACCAGATTTTCATTAGCTGTTACCCAATATCCCTTGGTTGGATTAAAAACCGAAGGCAATGATTTTATGGGAAGGTATCCATCCCATTCAAATCGTCCATCACCTGGTACAGGAACAAGCCCGCTCCAGTTGTTTCGAACGGGGGCGATTCCTACAACCTGCCAACCAATATTTCCGGAGCGGTCTGCCCAGATCATATTCTCACCCGGGATGTGGCTGTATGAACAGGCTTCCCGAAATTCTTCCCATGTAGTTGCCGTGTTCATGCGCAGGCTGGCTAAATAGGGTGCGCCACCGGGCTCAAGCCAGGCGCATCGAATTGCATAGGCACGGTTTCTTTTTTTATCGATGAAGGTCACCGGCCCGTGCCGGGTGTACCGGTGCATAACGTAAACATCGGGTTTATTTTTTACACGAATCGTATCGGGAATAATCATCATGTTTTCCCATGTTCCTTTAAACTTGTATTGATCCGGATTTTGTGGATTTAATTCATAGACCATTAAATCTTCACCATCAATATCAAATACCGTCAGACCCCAGGCACCATTCTCATTATGACCGATGGAAACACCCGGAATAGTTGGTTCTCCTCCGCCAACTACATTCCAGCCCGGAGCGTTCAGATGTACCATGTACCTCAGTGAAGGAACCGACAATGCCCGGTGCGGATCATTGGCTAACAATGGGTGACCAGTAGATGATAGTGATCCACTAACAATCCAATTATTGCTACCGATGGATCGCTGCGCAGAATTCATCAGGTCTTCGTAAGCCTTGTTATCGGTCTGGGTTAAAAAGTCAAATTGAACGCGATCAGAATTATAATGAGCTAGAAGATCCTGTGGTTCAAAAGTCAGGGGCTTACGATACGCATTGTAAATGCCGATTACATCTTCGAATAATCCCTGGCCGTCAATTGAAGCATCAAGTTCAAGATTGGGAACACCGGGTTCAAAAACCTGGAATTGCATAACTCTTTGTTGCCCTAATAGGGCCACAGCGCGTCCGGTGTTAACTTCTTCTGTAATATTTCCTAATAATCCCTGGTGGCGGGAGATTACAAGTTCGGGAGTCCAGAATTCAGGCTGAATGCCCAGAAGCTTAAATTCCAGTGGTAACTCTACCGGATTATTTCTGGCTTCCATTATATAGGCATTGATGCCGTCAGTGAAAGATTTGATGATGGATTCCCCCTGGGGATGATAATGACTAAATTCTTTCCGAAGATCACCCCTGAATTTAAACAGGCGGGTTCCGACATCTCGGTCAAGTTCTCGTTCACCCAGAATTTCAGCAATGGTGCCGGAAGCCTGTCTCCTCCAGAGCTCAAATTGAAAGAGCCGGTCGCGGGCTGCGCAATAACCCTGAGCGAAGAAGAGGTCGTGTTCAGTTTGTGCATAGATGTGATTAATACCCATGGTATCGCGAATAACTTCAACGGCCTGATCTAATCCGGCAACTTTGATCTCTGAAGAAGACTGATCCGAAGGTTTACAGCTCAGCAAGACTAAGGAAAGAATGGCAAGAAAAATTCGCATGTGATTTTGACCGTAAAGTGTTTGCATTATTTCAAAACTATTTTTACCAACTGTAAGTAATTTATGAGGAAGCAATTTTCAGCACAGCCTCGATAAAGCGATCGAGGTCGCGCGTTGTTGTATAGACATGGGGAGTAACGCGAACACAATTAACATTATCCCACTTGATGGAGGTTGTATGAATCTGGTATTCGCTAAAGAGCTTTGATGAAACTTCACCGACATCTTTTCCTTCTATGGAAAAGCTTCCGAGTGCGCATGCATATTCGGGTTTAAGAGAAATATGAAGTTTAACACGCGGGTTTTTCTTCACGGCTTCACACCAATAATTCTTAAGGTAGCGCAGACGTTCTTCCTTGCGTTGACTGCCGATTGCATGGTGAAAATCAATGGCCTGGCCAATTGCT
>JALOMY010000330.1 GCA_025455225.1 Cyclobacteriaceae bacterium
GCATGCCAACATTCTTATGCCGCGCATGTTGTCAGGTCATTTGCAGGGCAGGTTATTATCCATGATCAGCCATATGATCCAACCAAAATCCATACTGGAAATCGGAACCTATACCGGTTATTCTGCAATTTGCCTTGCCGAAGGCCTCCGACCCGGAGGTAAGTTGATTACGCTGGACATCAATGATGAATTGGAAGAACTGGTTCGGGGATTTTTTAAGCAGGCATCTTTAACCGAGATTATTGATTACCGGATCGGCAATGCTTTGCATATAATTCCAACCTTAACCGATTCATTCGACCTTGTCTTTATTGATGCCGATAAAGAAAACTATTGCCGTTATTACGATTTAGTTTTCAAACTTGTACCTTTGGGAGGTTTTATTCTGGCCGATAATGTGCTGTGGAGTGGCAAAGTATTGGATGAGAAGCCGGATAAAGACACGAAAGCTATTTTAGCTTTCAATGAGATGATCCAACAGGATTCCCGGGTTGAAAATGTTTTGTTGCCGGTACGCGATGGCATCATGTTGGTGAGAAAAGTTTCCGATTGATTTTTTAGGCTGATCATTTTTTAAACTGATACGTATGCGATTAACAGCCATCTTTGTTGTTATTCCTTTTCTGATTCTGGCACAACCCAATGAAGTGCCTCATAAAATGCAGTTTGCCGGCATGACACTCACCATCCGGGACGATGCACGAAGAGAAATCCAGAAAGATGTTGACGCGCTCATGCAATATCCCAAGTATTTTAACATTAAGGTTGAGCGGGCTAAAACGTATTTTCCAATTATCGAGAAAGTATTTGCAGAAGAACGTCTCCCGGATGATTTCAAATTTTTAGTACTGCAGGAAAGTGCTTTGATTGCTGATGCAGTATCTACTTCCAACGCTGTCGGCTTTTGGCAGTTTAAGGATTTCACTGCTATTGAGATGGGTTTACGGGTCGATAAGGAGATTGATGAACGAATGAATATCGTTTCCTCCACCCGGGCAGCGGCTCAATATTTAAAAAAGAACAACTTCTATTTCAATAATTGGCTTTACGCGTTGCAAGCTTACCAGATGGGAGCGGGCGGGGTAATGCGGTCAATAAGTGATTATCAAAGTGGAGCAAGCCACATGGAGATTACGTCTAAGACGTATTGGTACGTTAAGAAATTCCTGGCGCATAAAGTTGCTTTTGAAAATGCCCTGAGAGGACCAGCAGAAGTAACCGTAGTTCCCTATGAGAATCAGAAGAAGACGATGTTGGCGGATATTGCAAAGGAAGTTTCCGTTCCGGCCGAGAAGCTTGAAGAATACAACAAGTGGATCCGCAAAGGAACCATTCCCGATGACCGAAAATACACAGTAGTAATACCTGTACAGGGCGATGCCCGCCAGGTCTATGCCTCAGTAGCCCGGACCAATTCTCCATCGGCAACAGGTAAAGAATCCGGTAACCGAAAACTGAATGCCAGGCCGGCTGTTGCCTCCTCGTTGGATAAAAAATACATTCATGGCTTGCCGGCTATTAAGCCTGAACCCGGAGAAAGTATATCAGCTCTAGCCAAACGCGCAGGTGTAAGTTTATCTTATTTTTTGTCCTGCAACGATCTGAGCATCAGTGATCCGCTTAATGAAAATCAATACTATTATCTGAAGAAGAAAAAATCGAAATCAACCACTGACCGGCATACGGTAGTCCGTCAGGATGAAACGCTTTGGTCTATCAGCCAGCAATATGGAATTCAGTTGAAACGGGTGAGGAAAGCTAATCCTAGCTTGCCATCAGGAAATCTAAAAACAGGAACGATTGTAATGTTACCTGCAGGAATGAATTCGGGCAAACCGGCAGCAGAAACCAAACCGCCAGTGGAGGTAGTGGAATTGGAAACCGGGGAGTTTTTTAACTGGTCGATCAAACCCGAAACAACGGAAGTAATTGCCTCGGCCAATCCGATAACCGAAACAAAGCCTGCTCAGGAATCTGTACGGCCTGCATCAGAGAGTACAATTCCTGCACCTGATCAAAGCTCTGGACCACTTCCCGATAAGCATGTGGTTGCTGCCGGTGAAACACTGTATTCTATTTCCAAGCGATACAACGTTGGTGTTATGGACCTCGTGAACTGGAACCAACTGTCATTGCAGGAAGGAATTAAACCAGGTCAGGTTTTAAAAATTAAAGAAGAAAAGGAAAATACTTTAACAGAATCACAACCCATAGAAGCCCAGGAAGGAAGCTCCGGAATAATTGTTTACGAAGTTAAAGCTTCTGATACCTTATACAGTGTAGCCCGTCAGTATGGAGTGACCATAAAGGATTTGATGGATTGGAATAAAAAGAAGGATTTCAATGTTTCAGTGGGCGAAAAGCTCATTATCCAACAGAAATAAGCCTCATTTTGTTACTTTTTACAGAATTTATTACGTCTTTGACGGTAAAACATCGTCATGACTTCTAATTGATTAGAAAAGAGATATTTTTGTACGAATTGAAATGTTTTTCGAATTGAAATGTTTTTAAATGAATTGACTTTTACGGGCGATGGAAATTGGACAGAAAGCTATAGACCTGGTGATGTTGGTCGATGATAATGAAACCGATAACTTTATCAGTAAACGGATTATCGAAATCACAAAATTCTCCAAACGGGTTGAGGCCAAAAATTCGGGGAAAGCTGCACTTGATTATCTCAAGGAAAATGAAAACAATCCAGCCAATTTGCCGACACTGATTTTCCTTGACATTAATATGCCTATTGTGGATGGTTTCGTCTTCTTATATGAATTTGAAAAATTCAACGAGATTGTTCGCAATAAATGCAAAGTCATCATTTTATCCAGTTCGGACAATAAACGCGATATCGATAAAATCGTGAACAATAATCATGTCATTAAATTTATCACCAAGCCGTTAACCGAAGTGGCGTTGGATGAAATCAAGTTGAATAATATCTGATATTCAATATCCTTGATTACCCTAACCTGAATTATATGAAAAATTACCCACTCATTGGAGCTTTGCTCCTTTTCATTCTTACGGGAACAGCTCCATCATACGCTCAGATTGTTAAGCCTGATTCTGCCTCTCATTGGAAGAAGAAATTTATTTTTAATTTCAATGTTAACCAGGCAGCGTTTTCATCAAACTGGAAAGCAGGTGGTATTAATTCAATCGGCTTAAACGGATCATTGAACTATAAAGCAAATTATAGCAAAAACCGAACTACCTGGGATAATGAACTTGACTTCCTGTACGGATTTGTTGATAACGATGGTCAGGGCTTTCGTAAAACATTAGATCGGATATTTCTCGATACGAAAGTGGGCCATAAACTAAACGACAAATGGGATTTGTTTACTTCATTGAATTTTTTATCCCAATTTTCGAAGGGTTATAAATACAATGATGACGACACTCAGGATTTGATTTCCGATTTTCTGGCGCCTGCTTTCATTACATCGGCCTGGGGTGTTGAGTATCACCCGGCAGAATATTTCAAAGTTCGCATTGCTCCGTTTGCACCCCGCGTTACTATACTCACCGACAATAACGGAAGGTTTGATGCAGTCGATCCGTTACGGCCTTATGGTGTTGAGTTAGGTGAGGATACGCGCTTTGAATGGCTCGCCTTTCAGCTAACGGCTGATTTTGACAAAGAGATTGCTACCAATCTTAATCTGAAATGGCGTTATATGCTGTATGCCAATTATGAAACTCTTGAAGCCAAAACCATAGATCATCGACTTGATCTGATGTTGACAGCACGAGTGAATAAGTTTATCAGCGTTGGCTTGGGTGGAATTCTTGTGTATGACATTGACCAGGATGCCGGTGCCCAGCTTAGCCAGGCATTCAATTTCGGATTCCGGTATTCTATTCAGAATTACGAGGAAAAGAAGTAACCCCGTTTAATAGTCAGGGTCTAGCCCTAACCGGTCTTTCAAAATGCGCAGGTTAGGGTTTTTTGTTGCCAGGTGTTCAAACTTTTCGCGGTTGGTATAAATCACTTGCTTGTGATCAGAAACAACCAGTTCACCCTGGATTTGTATGGTAAAATTGTTCAGCTTTTCACGGATAAACTGCATGAGTTCGGCTTTCAGGGAATTAAGCAATGTTTCCTGCACCGGGTTCATCAAATGAAGAACTACCGTGGAATCGTTAAGCTCAATTTCCTGGTTCAATAGCTGAAATTCTGCTTTATAAAGTTTTCGCTGCTCTGCAAATTCCAGCCAGGCGGCTTTCAGTGATTGTAATGTAAAAGGTTGAACCGGTACCGGAGTGGCAGGTGCAGGGGCATTCATATCGGGTTTATTTTCTTTCCCCGATTTATGCAATGCCTGAAGTTTGGGAATGGTTACTGTGCTTTTGGCACGACCGGTTGGTTTGATTTCCTTTTTTACTGAAACGGGCGGAACTTCTAATACTGCTGAAGAAGTTTCCTGGACTACTGAACCAGCGGGTGGATTTTCTACCGGTGATTTTGATGTTAGGTCGGGCTCACTACTTTTTTTTTTACCGGCACCTGTTCGGGCAAGGAAGTAGCATCAAAAACAGCCTGAACATGGGCCATTTTCATTAACGACAGTTCAACCAGCAAGCGTTGATTTTTACTGCTCTTGTACTGAATGTCGCATTGGGTTGCCAGGTTAAGCCAGGACAGCAGCAAGGATGGCGATGCAACCTGGGCTTGCTGTACATACTTTTTCTTCACACTTTCAGGTACTTCCATCAATTGCGTTGTTCGCGCATCTTGTGATACCAGGAGGTTGCGGAAATGTTCACTCAATCCAACAATAAAATTCTGTCCGTCAAATCCTTTACGCAGAATTTCATCGAGAATGAGTAAGGGCTCAGTATGATGTTGTTCCAATAAAGCTTCGACCACCTTGAAATAATAATCGTAGTCGAGAATGTGAAGATTATTCAGTACATCCTTAAATGTAATTCCTTTCCCGGCCGAATACGTTACCATTAAGTCGAAAATGGAAAGTGCATCGCGCAGAGCGCCATCGGCCTTTTGTGCAATCAGGTGCAAAGCCTCTTCCTCAACCTTTATTCCTTCGTGGTTGGCAATTTTTATCAAATGCCGGGTTATGTCGGCAATTTGTATCCGGTTGAAATCGAAAATCTGGCATCGCGATAAAATCGTGGGAATGACTTTATGCTTTTCTGTTGTTGCCAGGATAAAAATGGCATATGATGGTGGTTCTTCCAACGTCTTCAGAAATGCATTGAAGGCCGCATTGGAGAGCATATGCACCTCGTCAATTATGTAAACTTTAAATTTTCCGAACTGGGGTGGGTAGCGCACCTGGTCAATCAGGTTGCGGATGTCTTCTACGGAATTGTTTGAAGCAGCATCCAGCTCGAAAATATTCAGAGAATTGACCTCAGATTTTTCTTCAAAGCCATTAATCAACCGGGCTACAATCCGCGCACAGGTGGTTTTACCAACACCCCGTGGACCACAAAAAAGTAAAGCCTGAGCTAATTTATTCGAATCGATGGCATTTTTGAGCGTGGTGGTAATGTGTTCCTGCCCGACTACTTCATCGAAACCGGAGGGACGGTACTTTCGGGCCGATACAACAAAATTGTCCATTGGGCGCAAGATAAAATTCAAAAGACAATTAACAATGATCGAAAGGGAATAAGCTTACCGGGCAGTTCGTGAACTTTTTAGCTGCTATATTTGTCTTCTT
>JALOMY010000076.1 GCA_025455225.1 Cyclobacteriaceae bacterium
AAATAGGAACACCAGGGGCATGATGTAGGACATCGACTTCATAGGACCCTGAACCGATGAAATCTGGTTGTTCTGCCAGGTATAAATCAGGGTAGAGGCAGTCATCAGCAAGGTGAACAAACTAACATGGCTCCCGTAAAATGGTATAGCAAATGGAAGATTGATGATTGAATCGTAGGTTGAAAGATCTTCCGCCCACAGGAATGATTCCTGACGCAATTCAATGCTGTTTGGAAAAAGATAAAACATAGCAAACAAGATCGGCATCTGGAGCAGCAACGGAATACAACCACTCAGCGGATTCACACCCGCTTGCTGATAGAGTTTCATCTGCTCCTGCTGAACTTTCGTCATGTCTTCGCCAAACTTTTCTTTGATCTCATCCAATTCCGGCTTAAGCACTTTCATTTTCGCCATGCTTAAGTACGAGCGGTATGATAAGGGTAATAAAATAATGCGAAGCAGGACAACCAGTATAAGGATGATCAATCCAAAGTGGCCGATTACGTTCGTAAGAAAATGAAATACCGGGAAGATGACGTACTTGTTGATCCAGTAAACCGGTGGCCATCCCAGGTACACATTCTTGGCGAAACTTTCAGTTACCTTATCCAATTCCTTGTAATCATTCGGGCCAAAGTAATAGGCGTAGTGTGCGGTGCCTTGTTTAAATTCCTGAGTAGGTATCTGGATTTTAATATTGGCGCGCTTGACAACCGAAGTATCGGATTGGTTTACGGAGGTTTCAATTTCACCACCCGGAAATCCTTTCTCTGAAATCAGCGAAGCGAGGAAGAACTTTTGCTTGATGGTAACCCAATTGAGTTTGTAGTATTATTCCGGCTGTCGGCCATGTCTTTTTCCAATAACCGAAGCGCATTGTTCCATTCCAGTGTAATTTGATCGGATAACTTTCCATCAAGTCCTTGTCCGCTTAATGCATAACTTATTTTAAATCCAGAAGACGGAATTGAATAGATTTGAGAGAATGATTCATTTTCACCCAGGCGAGCTGTGTAGGTAACCCGGGTTGTATCGCCATCACGGGTTTGGTTAACGGAATAATAAAGTGAATTCAAATCAATGTTCTGACCTTTAAATTGAGTCATTAATTGAAAGGAATTTGAGGTGGATTCAACCAATACTAAGGGTTTACCTGAATAGGTTTTATAATTCTTAAGTTCCAAAGTGTTTATGCCGCCTCCTTTATTGCTGAAGGTGATCTTTAAATCATTGGTTTCTACATTCAATAATTCTTCCGATCCCTGCATCAGGGTTGAGAGATCACCATATTGTTTTGCCAGGGTACTGTCAGGAACGGGTGTCCGTGTTTCAGGCTGTGAAAGAGAACCGGATTGACTGGTGGCAGCGGGTTGTTGCACTGGTTTGGATGGTGCGGGTGTTTCAGGGGCAAACCAAATAAAGTAAGCCAATAATAAAGCTGCCATTAATGTCAGACCGATGGCTGAATTTCTATCCATTGTATGCGTTGATCTATTGTAAAGGAATCGATTTCTTATAATTAACTGAAGCTTCCACAAACTTTACAAAAAGCGGATGCGGATTCATTACCGTGCTTCTTAGTTCCGGATGATATTGTACTCCTACAAACCAGGGATGATCTTTTAATTCAACTATTTCCACCAGGTTCGACTCCGGATTTATTCCGACTGCTTTTAATCCGGCTTCTTCCATTCGTTCCAGGTATGCGTTATTGAATTCATACCGGTGGCGATGACGTTCCTGGATGAGAATTTCTCCGTAGGCCTGCGCGGCCTTGCTTGATTTTTTCAGTTTGCAGGCATAGGCTCCAAGTCGCATGGTGCCTCCTTTGGCTGTAATCTTTTTCTGATCTTCCATCAAATCAATTACCGCATGTTTGGTGGATGGATTCAGTTCTGTTGAGCTGGCTTCCAGTCCCAACACGTGACGGGCGAATTCTATCACTGCGCATTGCATGCCGAGGCAAATTCCAAAAAAGGGGATTTTATTTTCACGCACGTAGCGAATGGCAGCAATTTTTCCTTCCATGCCCCGTTCACCAAATCCCGGTGCAACCAATATGCCATGAACATCTTTTAATATGCCTTCAACGGTTTCGCTGTTGATCTCTTCAGAGGAAATCCATTTCAGATTTACCCGGCAATCATTTTGAGTTCCGGCATGAACGAAAGACTCAACTATGGATTTGTAGGCATCGGGTAACGATACATATTTTCCAACCAGTCCTATGGTAACTTCTTCAAGCGGATTCTTCAGCTTGCCAAGAAAGTCTTTCCAATGCTCCAAATCCGGTTCTGATTTGCTTTGGACTTTAAGTTTGGCCAAAACGCGTTCATCCAGTTTTTCTTTACGCATCAGGAGAGGAACATCGTAAATCGTTTCTGCGTCAATGGCTTCAATTACGGAATTCAGGTGGACGTTGCAGAATAAGGCCAGTTTCTTCCGGATCTCAGCCGGTAATGGCATTTCCGTACGGCAAACCAGGATATCCGGTTGTATTCCATAGGATAATAATTCTTTAACGGAATGTTGAGTAGGCTTGGTCTTGAGTTCTTTAGCGGCTTTCAGGTAGGGAATAAGGGTGAGGTGAATAACCAATGCATTATTATTACCCAGATCCCACTTTACCTGGCGCACAGCTTCGATAAATGGAAGCGATTCAATATCCCCAACAGAACCTCCGATTTCGGTTATAATAAAATCATAATTTCCGCTTTCGCCTAAAAGGTAAATGTTCCGCTTGATTTCATCGGTAATGTGCGGAATCACCTGAACGGTTTTCCCCAGGTATTCTCCGTGCCTTTCTTTGGTGATTACGTTATTGTAAATTCTTCCGGTGGTAATATTATTGGCCTGTGAGGTGGGTACATTTAAAAACCGTTCATAATGCCCCAGATCAAGATCGGTTTCGGCTCCGTCATTAGTAACGTAGCACTCGCCATGCTCGTACGGATTGAGTGTTCCCGGATCAATATTAATATAGGGATCAAATTTCTGAATGGTTACATTAAAACCCCTGGCTTGCAGCAGTTTACCGAGAGAGGCTGAAATGATTCCTTTTCCCAGTGATGAAGTTACTCCTCCCGTAACGAAAATGTATTTAGCCGTTGACATGATGGTTGTTACGGGATGCAAAGGTATGATTTTGACCGTAATAAACTATATGAAATTTAGTCGTTTGGGCTTTTTTTAAACATTCAGCAATCTGTGAAATTTCAGTCAGGAAAATCTGCTTTAATACGGTTCTTGATCAGTCTTGCCTGCCAGATACATAGGTCTGCGGAAGCTCATGATGGATTCAGTTGTGGTATTCAGTAAATTTGGATTTTCGTTCGAACATCATGAATTATTCTTCGCACCTGCAACACCCGGTTTTTAAAACAGTTGGACAAGTTGCCGACCAAATGGGACTGCAGACCTACGTGGTAGGTGGATTTGTGCGCGATCTGATTCTAAAGCGGAAAACCACTGATGTTGACTTTGTTTGTGTAGGGAGCGGTATTCAATTAGCGGAGGGGGTATCGAGGGCACTCGGTCCGGAAGTGCATGTCCACATTTACAAGAATTTTGGTACGGCCCATATTCCCTATTCCGATTTTAACCTTGAATTTGTCGGAGCCAGAAAGGAATCATACCGAAGTCATTCACGTAAACCCCTGGTTGAAGACGGATCCCTGCAGGATGACCAACTTCGAAGGGATTTCACAATCAATGCCCTGGCCATAAGCCTTAATGCAGATACGTACGGTGAATTAATTGATCCGTTTAATGGCCTTGAAGATATGAAGCGCAAGATTATCCGTACACCGGTTGATCCTGTTGTAACATTTTCTGATGATCCGCTTCGTATGATGCGCGCTGCCCGCTTTGCCTCCCAACTTAATTATGACATTGAACCCGATACCTATGGGGCGATGATCAGCCAGGCCGAACGGCTGAAAATTGTTTCCCAGGAACGAATTACAGATGAGTTAAATAAAATTATACTGAGTCCGGTTCCATCGTATGGCTTTAAGCTTCTCTTTCATAGCGGATTATTAAAAATCTTTTTTCCTGAGCTGGTCTTACTGCACGGAGTTGAATATGTAGGTAACAATGCCCACAAAGATAATTTCTTTCATACCCTTCAGGTTCTCGATAACGTTGCAAAAGTATCGGAAGATTTATGGCTGCGTTGGGCTGCCATCTTGCATGATATCGCAAAACCGCAAACGAAGCGGTATGATAAATTACAGGGATGGACGTTTCATGGACATGAAGACAAAGGGGCCAGAATGGTACCCGCAATTTTTCGAAGGCTCAAACTGCCGATGAATGAAAAGATGCTGATGGTTCAGAAACTGGTGCGCCTGCATTTGCGGCCTATACCCCTGGCGAAAGAAGTAACTGATTCAGCCATTCGAAGATTATTGTTTGATGCCGGTGATGACATAGATGCTCTGATGAAACTTTGCCGGGCAGACATTACTTCCAAGAATCTGCAGAAAGTAGATCGGTTTCTTAAAAATTTTGATCTGGTGGAGAAGAAAATGATTGAGGTGGAAGAGAAAGACAAGGTGAGGAATTTTCAGCCACCCGTAACCGGTGATGAAATTATTAAAATCTTTAACCTGGCTCCGGGACCGATAGTTGGCGAAATTAAGGACCAGATCAAGGAAGCCATTCTGGATGGCCAGATCCGGAATAACCGGGAAGAAGCACTGGAACTAATGCATAATCTTGCGAAAAAACGGGGTTTAACCCCGGTTTCTTAGGGCATTGCATGCAACTATTGTAACTTCACCCGGTCTGTAGAATAGCTAAATACGCCCGTTGAACCAGGAGGTGCTGAATATTCACCAGGAGCTGATCGATCGTTGCCGTACGGGCGATCGGGAAGCTCACTATAAGTTGTATTCCCTGTACTCCAAGTCTATGTTCAACGCTGCTAATCGGATTGTGGGTAATGAAGACGATGCCGAGGATGTATTGCAGGAGGCATTCATCAGTGCATTTCGTAACCTGGATTCGTACCGGGGCGATGCTACGTTTGGTTCGTGGCTGAAACGGATTGTAGTTAATAAAGCCATCAACATACTTAAGCGAAAGAAAATGGAATTGATGCCTGAAGATGAACACTTTGATGTGGCTGCCCCGGATGAAGAGGAGGTTTATATGCCCAACCTCACGGTAGATCGGGTAAAGAAAGCAATTGAAACATTACCGGATGGTTACCGGTCGGTGCTTTCCCTGTATTTGCTTGAGGGCTACGATCACCAGGAAATTGCCGAGATAATGGGTATATCAGAGTCCACCTCAAAGTCGCAACTGAACCGATCAAAGAAGAAATTAAAAGAACTTTTAACGCAAGTCGTATGAATCAAAACGTAGAAGACTTTATCCGATCAAATCGTGAAGCGTTTGATAATAAACAACCCTCAGACAAAGTTTGGTTTAAAATCAGTGAATCCCTGTTTGCCGGAAGATCTTCATCACGCGGGCTTCTTTATTGGCGTGCCGCAGCCATTTTATTTATGACATTATCTGCATTTTTATTATTCAACCGGTGGTCGGAGACGAAAGACAGCCGCCTGGTACTTAATGAGTTTAAAGATGTTGAATCGTTTTACATCCGCGAAATCTCGCATAAGATTGAATTGATTGAAAATACCTCTGAATCAGAAACAGGTTTAAATGGCTTTACCCATGATTTTCAGCAACTCGAAGCCATGTATGAAGTACTGAAAGATGAAATGCGCAGTAAACCCAGTAAAAAAGTGAAGGATGCACTCGTGCTGAATCTGTTGATCCGAATTGATTTACTTAATAAACAATTGGAAAAGATTGAACAGCAGGAGGCACTCCCCGAAGGGGAGGAAAAGGAAAGTAAAGTATCAGCCTGAAAGTTTTACTTGCGAGTAAGTTCAAAGGGTTCTACCAGGGAATCAATCAGTTTTCCGTTTTCACATTTAAGAATCCGGGAAGGAAACTTTTCAATTAATTCGTAATCATGAGTGGCCATCAGTACTGCGGTACCGCTTTTATTGATCTGGTGAAATACTTTAAGAATCTCATTCGAAACTTCAGGATCAAGATTGCCGGTAGGTTCATCAGCTATTAATAGTACAGGCTCGTTTACCATTGCACGGGCGATAACCACTCGTTGTTGTTCACCTCCGGATAACTGATGCGGCATTTTTTTCTCAACTGCACCAAGTCCTACTTTCATTAATACTTCCTGTAGACGGGCCTGCATTTTTGAATTTTCCTTCCATCCGGTTGCTCGCATTATAAAAAGCAGGTTTTCGCCTACGGTGCGATCGGGGAGAAGTTGAAAATCCTGAAAGATGATGCCGAGTTTTCTTCTCAGAAGAGGAACCTGCGATCGCTTGATGTTATTCATGCTGAATCCAGCGATTTTGATTTCGCCCATCTGAAGGGGCAAATCGGCATACAATGTTTTTAATAAAGACGATTTGCCTGAACCGGTACGGCCCACCACAAATACAAATTCACCTTTCTCAATGTTGAACGTTACCTTGTCCAAGACGGTACTATGATCCTGGAATATTACAGCATCTTTTACCTGTACTATCGGATCATTTGAAAACATAGGCGTGTTGAATTTTAGTTATCAATTCATTTACCGGATTACAAGCCGGAGACTATTGAGGTATTAACCATTAACCTTTTTATAATCAGCCAGGAATTTCTCAAGCCCGATATCCGTCAGTGGATGTTTTAATAATCCCATAATTGCGCTTAACGGACAGGTGGCCACATCAGCTCCTAACTCGGCACAATGTACAATGTGCATGGTATGACGGATGGAAGCAGCCAGAATTTCGGTATCAAATCCATAGTTGTCATAAATCTGGCGGATTTGAGCAATCAATTCAAGTCCATCGGTAGAGGCATCATCCAAACGTCCAATGAAGGGTGAAACATAACTGGCTCCTGCTTTAGCCGCTAACAATGCTTGTCCTGCAGAAAATACCAGGGTACAATTGGTACGAATACCTTCGTTTGAGAAGTACTTAATGGCCTTGACGCCCTCTTTGATCATCGGTACTTTCACTACGATCTTGTCATCAATTTTGGCAAGCTCACGTCCTTCTTTGATGATGCCTTCGTAATCGGTGGCAATCACTTCGGCACTTACATTATTATCGACAATCGTGCAAATGGCTTTATAATGAGCGCGAATGTTTGCCTCACCTTTAATTCCTTCTTTAGCCATGAGGGAGGGGTTAGTCGTTACTCCGTCCAGTACACCCAGGTCGTAGGCTTCTTTGATTTCATTGAGGTTAGCGGTATCAATAAAGAATTTCATAGTAGTGGTTAATCAATCAGTAAAAATAAAGAATCTAAAAAGGGGTAAAATAAAAAGGGCAAACCAACATCGCACCGCTACAACCGCCTACCCTTGCTACCTTCCGGTCCTGGGGGAGTTCAGCAGGAGCTGGTCGTGCCGGCCTGGGGGAGTTCAGCAGGAGCTGGTCGTGCCGGCTTGCCGGGCTCAAAGGTAATAATATTTTGAAAACAGAGCAGATGTTTGTTCAGGTTGATTAATCGTTTTACTGCACTTTAATAAGAGTAAACGTATTTTGAAGTTTGAACTGTAGATAAATTGAATAAGGCTTTTTGTATGTTTAATTCCTGTACATAAATCATGAAGTTCCATACCCTGTTCTTCGTATTGATACCGGGCATGCTGTTTTCCCAAACATGGGAAGAGGTAAGTAAAAAAGCCGGCCAGGCGTATCATGCCGGACAATTTGAGAAGGCTATCGAGTTGACCCGGGAAGCCATAAGCCTGGCAGAAAAGGAGTTTGGAACTAAACATGAAAATTATTTCACCAGTATTGGCGATTATGCCACGATCTTAAAAAAATCGGGACGGTATTTTGAGGCCAGGAAAATTGAAGAAGAAAACCTGCAGTCTATTAATCAGACTTTGGGTAAGGAAAACCTGGTGTATGTAACCGCTTTGAAAAACCTGGGAAATACGTTTCTTGCACAGGAAGAGTATCAATCAGCTGAGTTGACGTATCAGGAAGCAATCCATCATCTGGGTAAAATCATTGAGCGTAAAGATGATTATTATACGTCACATGCCTTTCAGGCTTTTGATGCCTTTGTAAGTATCGGAGTTCAATTGGGTTTGGTGTATCAGCGAATCGGAAAACCGGAACTCGCTGAAACAAATTATTCAGATCTGGTAGACTTTTGTAAAAACTTCCTTGGTGAGGATTATTCAGCCTACTCACCCTATGCAACGCTTATCAACAACCTGGCTAATCTGTATATCGACAAGGGCGATCTTGATAAGGCAGAGCAGTATCTTAATGAATCACTTCGGATTTCTGAACACTTGTACGGGGTTACCTCACCGTATTACCTGCAGACACAGATTAATCTGGCTCAGATTTACAGTACAAGTGAACGTGAGGAACAGGCTGAAAAATTATTAAAAGAAATATTAGAAGCAATAAAGCAAACACAAGGAGCAGGTTCCACCGACTACATTACGGTTCTTAATAATCTGGCCGGGATTTGTTTTGGGCAGGAAAGGTATGAAGAGAGCGAACGCTACACGCTGGAGGCCTTGCAATGGCAGGATAAAATATTTGGTAAAGAAAATGCGATGTATCAAACGCTTGTTCACAACCTAGCTGAGACGTATCAATGGATGAACCGGTTTGATGAGGCAGACAAGTTATATAAAGTGGCTGTTGCTAAAGTGCTGCGTGATGTTGAAAAAAATTTCACCTATTTAACTGAAAGTGAAAAGCGTAATTTCTATCTGCAGAACTTATTTTTTGTTGAAGAGTATGCGAATTTTGCCTTGTATAAATCAGGTGTTATACCTCTGTCTACCTTGCCCAGGGAGCAGCTTTCAAAATCCAGTCTGGCAGACTTATACGACTTGCGATTAAATACCAAGGCCTTGGTATTGAATGCCACTGAGAAAATGAAGCAACAATTGTTCAGCAGCGGAGATTCAGCCTTAGTTGCACGTTACCGGTCCTGGGAAAAGGTAAAGGAGGAAATTGCCAAACAATATAATCTTCCTTCTGCCAGTCGTTTAAATATCGACAGTCTGATCCAACTTGCAGAAAATTATGAGCGTGTCTTGAATTCTACTTCGGCTTCCTTTCGAAAGGGGTTTGTTAATCAATCGGCTTCATGGAAAGAAATTCAAATAAAACTCAAACCTGGTGAAGCTGCGGTTGAAATAATCCGGTATTTTGATGGCCTTATTTATGTTGCCCTTATAATCACTCCGCAAACCGTTGATCATCCTGAAGTTGCGTTGATTAAAAGTACAAAAACAAGAGATCTTGAAAAGGGATTTCTCTCGTATTATAAAAATGCAATCCATCTGAAACTATCCGATACCGTTTCTTATAATCAGTTCTGGAAACCGGTTTATGATACACTGAAAAAATATTCTTCCAGCGTAAAAAAAGTATACCTCTCACCGGATGGTATGTTCAATGAGATTAATATTAACACACTTCTGAATCCGGTAAGTAAAAAGTATGTAATAGACGAGACAGAGATTCATTTACTTACGAATACCCGTGAACTTCTTAACCTTAATACCAGTAAAAAAAATATAAAACGATCAGCCGTTCTGATTGGCAGACCCAATTACGGCAACAGCCGGGAGACCGTTAACGATCAATTACGCAATTCATTTACCGATCTGAAGGGTACTGAAACAGAAGTAAAGGAAATTGCAGCATTATTGGAAAATCGCTCATGGAATACTACCATATACATTGGTGATCATGCAACTGAAGAAAATCTGAAAAGTATAGATAACCCCCAGGTACTTCATATTGCTACTCATGGGTATTTTATTCCTCCGGATGAAAGAAGCTCCAAACTGGCCTATGTAGAAACCATGCTTCATTCGGGAATCATACTGGCTTACGCCAGCAATCCACGGCCAGGCATGGAAGATGGAATATTAACAGCTTACGAAGCTATGAGCTTAAATCTTGACACTACTCAGCTGGTTGTGCTTTCTGCCTGTGAAACCGGCTTGGGTACGATTGAAGCCGGTGAAGGTGTGTATGGGTTGCAACGAACGTTAAAAGTTGCTGGTGCGAAAACCATTCTTATGAGTTTGTGGAAGGTTGACGATACAGCCACCCAGGAATTGATGCAGTTATTATATCAGAAATGGCTGAAAGGTAAATCTATACGCAATGCTTTTCGATTGGCTCAGGTGGAATTAAAAAGAAAATACCCCGAACCCTATTACTGGGGCGCATTTGTAATGACGGGGGATTAAAGTCTTGTTAAATCATGCGCAAACAGGATGATGAATAATTTCCAATACAAACTCCATCCACTTGAAAAAACCCGTTATCTTTTTGAATAAATTGGTTATCGATGGCGCAAAAGGATATTTATAAGATTGATAACTACCTGATTGCAACAGGGGTAACGCTTTTAATCCTGGGTTGTGTCTTTATGGTATTCGATCCCTTTTTATACAGTGAAGTAGTGATTACAGAAAAAGTAGGAGACAGTACTCAGGTCCATTTCGAATCGAAAGAAGGCCGTACACTGGATCAAATCAGGCAAAAGTACGGTAATGATGCCGAGGTTGATGTTCGCACCTTCCCGACAATCCGGGTGATTATGGTAGCCAATGGAATTATTTTATTGATTATCGGGTATTCGTACCGAAAGAAGGAGCGGAAAATCATAAACCTTTGGAATGCTTTAGAGCGATTAGGTGAGGCCAAAGTAACCGACTTATCTCTAATGTTAGGGCTTCCAAGAGAGTTTATTATCAGGCATTTAAAAGATATAAACCTGCAGCATCATACCCTTTTTACCTACGAACAGGGAAGTGACAAGATTGTTAACAGCAAGCTTCGAAGTGAGTATCTGATCAGCGTAGACTGCGCCAATTGCGGAAGTAAGGTCAACCAGAAAGTAACCCTTGATCTGGCCAGCCAACCCAATTGCCCATATTGCGGTACCCCGGTTTCCACCGATTACCTGAATAATTTAAGGCAAGAAGTTCTGAAGTCAACGCAGAACATTCCAATATCAACTCAGGCTAAAAAAGGAGAATTCAGTGTGGTAATTTTTATTCTCTTGTTGATTTTTTTCTGGCCGGCTGCCATTGTTTATTTAGTAATTAAGAAGACAGCCATGACAAAAAGCGTACAGGTACAAACGGAATACAACTAAACTTAGGCAGAGTTGAATAGCGGTGGAAGTTTGAAATCAAGCTAATCCGGACAGGTATAAATTGAATTCCAGCGGACTACAGGTTTCAAAATCGTCTGATTTCAGATCATCGAAAATTTCTTCACCAAATTCCATATCCCGTACATGGATATCACCGGAAGGAGAAAGGGTTATTTCGGTACCGGTAAAGGTAAACGGGTTAACCTTGACCAGAATCCGGTAACCATCCGGTAACTGCTTTTTGAAATATTGATGAACAATGTTTTGACCTTTCGCCATGAAAGTTGGTAAGTTTAACACTATGGATCGGCTTAATCTTCCTGAAAAAATTGAATCCGACCGGTTGCTGATTCTGCGCCTAAGGTACGAAGATGCAGAAGAAATCTTTTATACCTACGCCAGCAAGGAAGAGGCCACCCGATTTGTATCGTGGCCAACACATCAGTCTGTTAAAGACACGCATCAGTATTTACGCTATGCAGTAAAAGCTTGGAATGCGGGAGTCGACTTTGCTTATGGAATACGGTTAAAGGAAACAAACAGGTTAATCGGCAGCATTGGTATCGTAAACGATCAGGGAAAGGTTCAGTTTGGGTATGTTTTAAGCCCGACACAATGGGGAAACGGTTATGCAACTGAAGCCTGCCATTCAATGATTAATGTGCTTCGAAAGACGCCCGGGATTTATCGCATCGGTACCCTGGTTGATGCTGATAATCATGCTTCTGTCAGGGTATTGCAAAAATGCGGGCTAACCGAAGAAGCCAGACTCACCAAATGGTTCCGGTTTGTCAATCAGCAGAATGAACCAAAAGATTGCATTTTGTTTAAACTTGAACTGTGATTGTCCTGGATTGATTAATTATGAATGATTCCTTGTCATAATTTTAGATGATTCAAGGAAAGCTACTTTTAAAACCGTAGATTTGTAATTCCTTCCTGACTTAAGAAAGGTTCTTTCAAACCCTTTCCTGATTCACTAAGGACTGAAAAGCATTATCAACAAAATACAACGCATGGCCAGGTCACAAGAATCATTTAGTAAAAAGGAATTTGAGAAAAAGAAATTACAGAAACGTAAGGAAAAAGAGCAACGAAAAGAAGATCGGAAATCTTCGGGAGCTGGAACCCAATCATGGGAAGACATGATTGCTTATGTGGATGAGAATGGTAATATAACTTCAACACCCCCTGATCCGGCTAAAAAGAGTTCTATTAAGGCTGATGATATTGTAATTGGATCACGAAATATTATTGAACACCAGGCCAATGAGTTAAAAACAGGTAAAGTGACCTTTTTCAATTCGGCAAAAGGTTTTGGTTTCATTGAAGATGCTCAAACGCGTGAACGCATATTTGTGCACAGCAATGATTTACAAAGTATGATTAAAGAAAATGACCGGGTTTCATATGAAACTGAAAGGGGATTTAAGGGATTTAAAGCGGTAAACGTGAAAGTGATTAGCTGAAACTTCAAAAACTTAATCATAAAAAAACCACCTCTTTTGAAGGTGGTTTTTTTTTGAATGTATACAGCTTTTTATTAGTCAATTAGCTTCACGTTCACGGCATTCAAGCCTTTTTTGCCACGCTCTACTTCGTATTCCACCTGGTCGTTTTGACGGATTTCATCAATCAGACCTGAAGAATGAACGAAGATGTCTTCGTTTGAATTGGTGGGCTTAATAAAACCAAAACCTTTGGCTTCATTAAAGAATTTTACTGTTCCTTGCATTGTTGTTAATGGTTAAAATAATTACACCGTTGCTGTAGTCAACCCTAAAATTGCCAGTCCTGATTCAATTAAAATTGCCCGGCAAAGCAAGGCGAAGTGTAATGAATGTGAATGAAATTAAAGAAGGAATTAAGAAATCGATGTTTTATGACGTAATTCCAATAGTATTTAAACTACGGATCAAAGGTACATTTAATATACTGCTAAACCTATTTAATTCGCTCGATACTTAAAATAAATTACATGCTACGTATTCTAAGTGCTTTCAATTGATTCTGTTAAGTTCTCTGTTTCCTTATCATGTGAAGAAGCAGGTACAATTTTTTTAACACTCAATATGAATTTTTTATCCATTACAAATTCATACTGGCCGCTATTCAACAATTCAGCTCCTTTTTGGGATGAATTCAGCATTTCGAGCAAATCCTGAGCAGTTGCTGAAGTTTTGATGTTGCTGATTGCTTTACCATGATGCGTCTGAAGGATGAATGAATAATCTTTTTCTTTTGGGTTCAGTCCCTTAAATTCATGAGCAAAGAACTTGTATTGCTGAGTGCCTTCGGATGCAGTCATCATCATTTTAAGAATGGCGGGGCGATATTTATTCCATAATGAAATGTAGGTGCGGTATGTCATATAGGTATTCGTGTTATGGTTTAGTACTCAAGGGAAATTTTTCAAACTAGGAATGCATTCAAAGCTTTTCCTTGTGCCAGGACTTTTAACTTACGGGTCGCTTTTTCTTTAATTTGACGTACACGTTCACTGGTTAGATCTAGTTTTTCTCCAATTTCTTCCAGTGTCATGGGTTGTATATCGTTTAACCCAAAGTAACAGGAAAGTACTTCCGATTCCCTGATGTTAAGCAAAGCCAGTGCACGTGACACATCTTTTTTAAGAGAATCGTTTATGAGCGCGGAATCGGGGGTTTGCTCATGATCATTTTTCAATACATCAAGTAAATTGTTGTCCTCACCGTTTATAAACGGGGCGTCAACTGAAACATGCTTTCCTGTTATGCGCAGATTGCTCTCCACATCTTCTACAGTAATGTCCATCAGCTCGGCTAATTCTTCAATTGAGGGTTCACGCTGATATTTTTGCTCCAATTCAGCAAATACCCGGTACATTTTGTTTAGGGAACCAACACGGTTCATGGGCAACCTTACAACACGGGCTTGTTCAGAGATTGCCTGAAGAATGGATTGTCTGATCCACCAGACAGCATACGAGATGAATTTGAATCCCCGGGTTTCATCGAAACGCATAGCAGCTTTAATCAAACCTAAATTACCTTCATTTATTAAATCGCCCAGCGAAAGGCCATTGTTCTGATATTGTTTAGCCACGGAAACAACAAAACGAAGGTTCGCTTTGGTTAGTTTTTCAAGGGCTATCGGGTCACCTTGTCTTATTCGTTTGGCTAGTTCAGCCTCCATGTCGGCTGTAATCAGATCTAATTTGCCAATCTCCTGAAAATACTTTTCCAGGGATTGTGTTTCCCGGTTTGTAATCTGTTTAGTTATCTTAAGTTGCCTCATGTCGCTGATTTAGTTGTTATGTATTTTGAAGGATTTATGTTGTCTGGAATTAACGTTTGCAAATGCTATTAAGTCAAATATGAAAGTGCTTTAATTAACCGTTTCCGGATTTGCATACCCGGTTGTAACAGTTGATATAAAACACTAAATGATATGTCAGTTAAATGTGGAAGAAAAATCACGGTTGCTTCATGAAAATGTGATTGGTTTTTTAGAGACATTGATGAAAAGTAAGGTTAATACTGATTTTTAATGGAAGGAGGGTGCATTGTTTAGGTAGATTTTTGGCCCTTCTTCAGTGACAACAAGCCATTATTCAAAGAAATTCACATGTACCTGTTTTTTTATTGCTTCTGCGGCTAAGTTCGAAATGAGTACTTCACCACTGTATAATCCTCTGGAATTACTGTATATAAGGTCTGTCACGATTGGAAATATGGTACCCTCACCATATCCTGAAAATAAAGTTTGAAGATTAATTTCCTTTGCTTTTCGTCTTGCATTGATTGGGATTAAATTCATAAAGATGATTCTAAGCTAAAATCAAGCCTTTGGCCCGACAGATTTGTCAATTGGAAAAATCAGGAAGGGGTTGAACTTAATCTACAAAGGATACCTTCAACAGGATTAATAAAATTGATCCATCAAAGATAACGAAAATAAAGGAGAAGGTTGTTATTGATTTTCCGTTGCTGGCATCACGGAAGAATCGAAATAACTTAAGTAATCGATTGTGTTATGAATTAATATGAATCAGAAGTGAGCAGTTCGGATAATTCAAAATCCTTGAGTTCTATTTTCTTCAGCCATTCTTGTTCCAGAACAGTTGCCCAGGCAAGCAAGTATTTAACAACATCATGCTTCTTGTTATAAACCAGGTTGCGTTCTTCAGCGGGCATAGCACGTAATACGATTGGATCGGATAATCGTTCAAGGTGTTTTAATTCTTCAGCATCAAATCCGAATGCCAGCATTTCAGAGATTACATCGTCCAATGGTAAGCCGCTTGTTGGGCAATAATCGTTCAGTTGTTCACTCCAGTCGCCATAACGTTCCATGGCTCTTCGGTGAATTTCATCCTTTTTAAGTTGCGTTATTTCCTGAGCCAGGAATCCGCAATTACAGGAGCCCATATGGCCCCATTGATAAACATTGCTTGCTTGTAATTTATCGGCTGTTTTGCGCAAAGCATCAATCACAGATAAAGAAATTCGCGCCATAGTTTAAATAGTATAAACGGATTATATACAAAGAAACAATTTTCCGGGGGTTATGTTACCTGCCGGGAAGTAAGGCCTTCTGTTTTTCAATACTTTGAATGGATGGAAATAGAATCACTTTATCGGATTTTGTAATTCAAATGCCCTTTATTATACTTGCCCCGTTAAATAGAATTTAATGGGAAAAGGAGATAAAAAATCGAAAAAGGGTAAGCGATGGAGAAAGTCGTACGGCATTACCCGTAACAAAAAATCGATTAAAGCCCGCATCAAACGCGCTGCCTCCAAGAAGGTAGGTGCCCCGAAAGCGGAAACCAAGGCAGCTAAACCTAAAAAGACAGCCCGTAAAAAGGCAGAATAAGATATGACAACTGGTAACACAATGGCATGGTGGTGGCACAGGTTCAGTTTGAATCGGTGGACGGCTATGCTTTAGTGTAACACAAAGTAATTTTGCGGAAGGCCCGCCCCGATTCACCGGAGCGGGCCTTTTGTTTTTATACCAATGAAGGAAGTGATATGAATTACATACTAAATACGAGTTCAAGGAAATTACTGGCCGATACGTTGACACCTGTCAACATCTATCTTAAAGTGCGCGATGTCTTTGCCGGTAGTATTCTGCTGGAAAGCTCTGACTATCACGGACAGGAAAACAGCCTATCCATGATCTGTTGCGATCCGGTAGCTACCTTTCAGGTTGAAAAAGGCACCATCCGGTTCCGGTTTCCGGATGGGACTAAGAATCAGTTGCCGATTGAACAGAAGGAACAAGTAATCAAGGCGCTGGAAGATTTCAGGCAATCGTTTACCATCCGGCAGGACCAACCTCTTAAAGTACCAGGTTCAGGATTGTTTGGGTTTATGGCGTATGATGCCGTTCGGTATTTTGAGGACGTGTCCATCGAACCGGTAAAATCCCTGGTTCCCGATATGATGTATGCACTGTACCGGTATGTGATTGTTGTCGATCATTTCACCAATGAACTTACGCTTGTTGAGCATCAGTTGCCGGGTGAAGAAAATTCATCATTGGAACGTATTGAGAAACTGATTTTCAGTAACCGGTTCTCAACCTACACCTTTAAATGTGTGAATGGTGAAACCTCCAATCTTTCAGATCAGGCTTTCATGGAATCTGTTAAGAAAGGAATTGAACATTGTTACCGCGGAGATGTATTTCAGATTGTACTATCCAGGCGGTTCACCACAGCTTTCCGGGGAGATGAATTTAATGTATACCGGGCTCTGCGCTCAATCAATCCGTCTCCCTTTCTCTTTTATTTTGATTATGGAAATTTCAAATTATTCGGCTCCTCACCCGAAGCGCAATTGCAGATTCAGAAAAATGAAGCTCACATTTACCCGATTGCCGGAACATTCAGACGAACGGGTGATGATGTCCGGGATGCGGAACTGGCCAATCAATTAGCAGCCGATGAAAAGGAAAATGCCGAGCATGTTATGCTGGTTGATCTCGCCCGCAACGACATGAGCCGCCATGCCCACCATGTGGAAGTGGAAGTATTCAAGGAGATACAATATTATTCGCACGTCATACACCTGGTTTCCAAAGTAACCGGCAAGCTGAACGATCAATCTGAAACATTGAAGATGGCTGCCGCTACCTTTCCGGCTGGAACCTTATCGGGTGCTCCGAAACACAAAGCCCTCACATTGATTGAGCAATACGAAAATGTAAACCGTGCATTTTATGG
>JALOMY010000004.1 GCA_025455225.1 Cyclobacteriaceae bacterium
CGAAGTTCGGCAATCTTAAGATAAGGTGGCCTGAAGTCGTATCCCCATTGCGAAATGCAATGAGCTTCATCCACGGCTATAAGCGAAACATTCATCAGCCTTACACGAACCTGGAACAATTCTGTTTGTAATCGTTCGGGTGACAGGTAAAGAAACTTAATGGTACCATGAACGCAATTATCCAACAGCCTGTCGATTTCATCATACCGCATACCGGAATGGACGGCAACCGCAGGTATACCTCGTTTCTTCAATCCTTCAACCTGGTCATCCATTAGTGCGATTAACGGTGAAATAACCAGGCACACGCCATCCATCATCAAAGCAGGTACCTGATAACATATGGATTTTCCGCCACCGGTTGGTAGTAACGCTAACGTATCCTGTTCTTTCAATACAGAAGCTATGATTTCCTCCTGCATAGGTCGAAACTGAACATGTTTCCAATAATGCTTTAATATGGATAAGGGCGTCTCCAACAAATAAAAAGTTTGTCTTATTATAATTAAGTTGACTACTTGAAATCTACCAGATAATCTTTTCTTTATTCAGGAAGGCGTTGATTCCACGCTTGCAATCTTCAGTACCCCGGGCTCTTGCATTTATCTCTGCGGCCAGATCCAATGCCTCCTCGAGGGGTCGGCCTTGAATTTCTGCTATAAGTTTCTTGGTCAGCGACATGCTGGTAGCCGAATTGGAATTTATTAATCGGTTGGCAAACTCAAGAACGGTCTTCTCCAGTTTATCGGCTTCCACCACGTGATTGATCAAGCCAATGATCATAGCACGTTCTGCCGTAACCGGTTCGCCACTTAATAATAACTCGCGTGCTGCTCCTTCTCTAATTTTGTTTACAAGAAACACAGACACCAGGGCAGGTATAAATCCGATTTTTACTTCTGTATAGCCAAACCGGGCTTCGGGTACTGAAAACACAAAATCGCATACAGTGGCCAATCCACAACCACCCGCCAAAGCATGTCCTTGTACCTGGGCGATAATTACTTTAGGATGTGTGTACATGAAATAATACAAATCCTTCAGGTACCGCGAGTCCGCAAGGTTCTCTTCGTAGGTATTGGATTGAAGCTGCTGAATATACGTCAGGTCAGCCCCGGCACAAAATGCATCTCCATTTGCCTTAAGAATGATGATCTTTGCCTGATCATCATCAGCCGCTTTACTAAATGCTATTTTCAATTCAGAAATCAATTCATAACTCAGGGCATTTCGCTTTTCGGGGCGATTCAGGGTTATATAGGCAATACGTTCGCTTACTTTGTATTCAATCATAATCAGGTGTTTTTTAATCTATAAACGAAAGCTCCGTTGTGAAGTACTGAATAAACCTGTATATCCCTATTTTCAGCTTCCTTTAAAATGCGGTTGCAGGTATATACGGAATTACTGCTATCGAGAATAATTAATTGAGCTTTCAACTTTGACAAGTTATCCATCGATTTAACCGCATTGTTGCTGATTACCAGAAAATCAATCTGAAGATTATCGGGAATACTGAATGTCGGTTCCTGTATCTGCAGCACACGTAACGACTTCCATTGAAACGTACGTATTCCCTGCTGATGAAACACAAACGATGAATCATTGGAAATAATGTTATGTACACCATGAATCAATCGGTTCGGACGCACATGAAACCGGATTCGCTCGCGGTCATTCATTAAGACCGAATCGGTAAAAAAATACGATTGTAATTCATCCATCCATTCCATAGCATTATGGCCGGCAACCCGATAAACAACCCATTTGGGTTGTGCGGTTATCGAATAATAATGATACCATTGAACTAACCCAAACACCAGGGCAAATGCGGATAATGAAATAACATAAGCAAACTTCCGGTATTCAAATAAACCAATGCATGAAATCAGTATACCCATTAAAAGCCAGCTTTGAAACGTGGTGATGTGAATGTTATCAATGAGGCTAAAAGGAAGCTTCTCTACGCTAATCACCAGAAAGTTCAATAACTGAAGTATTCCATTAAACACCCAACCTACCCCAGCTGCCAATGGAGGGATAAAACTTACTGCCAGCAATACTATTCCGAGGCAAAGTGCAACCAATGCCCCTGGAATTACAAATAGGTTGGACACCAGGAAATAAACCGGGAACTGATGAAAATACAACAATCCCAAAGAGCAGGTGGCCAGCTGTGCTGCAAACGAAACACAGGTAATCTGCCACACTTGGTCCAAAAACCGACTGCGGGGTACCCATAACTGATACAGGCGGGGCTGCAGGTAAACAATACCGATAACGGCCAGGTACGATAACTGGAAACCAACCGACATAATCATGTAGGGTTCCCAAAGAAGAAGTACAAATGCAGAAAATGCGAGTGTATTAAAAATGTTCGTGGAATAATTTAATGCCCGTGAACCGGCAATTACACTGAACATGGTGACCGCCCGTAAAACCGATGGTGATAAGCCGGTAACAAAAGCATAAGCCCATAAAAGACCAATGCTTACTAATGCAAGAATCACCTTTCCATGGCGTCTTGAATGCACAGGCCGCAATAAAAACTGAATGATCATGTAAATAATACCCACATGCAATCCGGAAACTGCAAGTACATGCATGGCACCTGATGAGGAATAGGCATTGACGAGTTCATTATCAAGACCATCTTTAATTCCCAGGATCAGGGCGGAGGCAACTGCCAATTCCTGGTCTCCGGAAATATACTTTTTCAGAACACCTTGTGCCCACGATCGAAAACGAAACGATAAAGCCAACATCGGCCATTGCGGTTCATTGGAAATAAAATGAGCCGATGAAGCCCGAAGAAAATGCTGATTGTAAATCTTGCGATAAGACAAGTAACGTTGATAATCAAACTCGCCCGGGTTGTACGGAGGTGTTAATTCCTGAGGCGCACCCCGGATAAGCAATTGATCTCCATATCGAAAAGGATTTTGAAAATCCTGCCGGGAAAAATAGAGCAATACTTTACCGCTAACCTCCTTCCATGAATTACCATCGTTAATAAACTTAACTTCTGCTTCGCTCTTCCAGGATCTTTCCTTTTCTTCCGGATAACCAGAAATCACAACCTGGTATTGAACAATTGAATCATTAAATCTGAAATGATCCGGATTTCTCGATTCCGTATGGTATAAAGTATTCAGGTAACCAAATAGAATCAGCATCAGAAATACGATTATACCAGATACATTGCTCGAAGAGGATCGGTAGAATAAAAATGATAGGGCAATACCGGTAACCAATAAGGCAGCGGCAACAAACTGCTCACTGAACAGACCGGGAAGATAAATTCCCAGGAGAATTCCCGCAATCAGGAAGAGAACAAACCGAACGAACGCATACGGTGTCCAGAAAAACATGAAGTAAGATACTGAAATTCAAATCCCTCAGGAAGCCTGTTCCTTTCCGGATGCCTTTGAATAAGCATCAATTATATCGCGTACCAGCTTATGACGGATTACATCACGTTCGGATAGCTCAATTACTCCAATTCCGGTTACACCCTTTAAAATTCGTAATGCTTCGTTTAATCCGGAAGATTGTTTTTTTGGAAGGTCAACCTGGGAAGTATCGCCCGTTACGATCATTTTTGAATCAGGCCCCATGCGGGTTAAGAACATTTTCATTTGCATGGGAGTAGTGTTTTGAGCTTCATCCAGAAGGATGAAAGCGTTATTAAGTGTCCTGCCCCGCATGTACGCCAGGGGAGCGATCTCAATGATTTCCCGCTCCATATAATACTGAAGCTTCTCAAAGGGAATCATGTCATTTAAGCCATCATAGATAGGCCGCAGATAGGGGTCGATCTTTTCTTTGAGGTCGCCCGGTAGAAAACCCAGATTCTCACCGGCTTCAACGGCTGGCCGTGTAATTATGATTTTCTTTACCTGTTTATTCTTTAACGCCCGAACGGCAAGCGCTACTGATATGTATGTTTTACCCGTGCCGGCCGGTCCCAGGGCAAACACAAGGTCATTCTCCTTTACCAACTGTACCAGTTTCTGCTGGTTAGGTGTTTTGGCTTTGATAGGTGTGCCCCTTGTTCCGTGTAAAATAAGTTCATCCGATGCCCCTTCATCGGTAATCGCATCCTGCTCGCGCGAGATCAGATTATGCACATGGTCTTCCGTAATCCTGCCGTATTTATGATACTGGTCAATGAGTGACTGCAGGATATCATCGATCTGAATAATTTCGGATGTGCTTCCACGAACCGTAATCTGGTTGCCACGGGCTACAATCCGGCTTTTGGGAAAGGCCGATGCTAGTTCTGTGATGTTCTTGTTTTCAATACCCAGAAAATCGACCAGGGAAATATTTTCAAGTGTAATGACTTTTTCGATCAAGTAATTATGCGATTAGGCTTCCTGAATTTTATGCGTTAAAAGTGTTTATTTTGTTGCAGTAAACTTACAAAAGAACACGGGGAGATCAATACATGGCCATTATTACCCTGCTGACCGATTCCGGAGAAAGCGATTTCTACGTGGCCGCCATTAAGGCTAAAATTCTCTCAACGAATCCAGGGATCAGCCTGGTTGATATCACTCACCAGATTCAGCCCTGCGATCTGGCTCATGCCGCCTTTGTATTGCGTAGCGTTTTCAGGGATTTTCCAAAAGGAACCGTGCATTTGGTTGGTGTGCACAGTACCGCCAACCGGGATGATGCGATGATTGCCCTACAGCTTGAAGATCACTTTTTTGTTGGACCCGATAATGGCTTATTGGGGTTGATCAGTGAAAAGCCGCATCAGAACCTGGTCGAATTGAACACCCTTAATCCGGTTCAATCAACTTTTCCTGAAAAAGACATTTATGCGCCTATAGCTGCCAGGCTGGCGAGTGGTGTTTCCATTACTTCACTGGGCAAACCTTTGGGAAGCTTCAGGAAAATGATCGATCGCCAGATGAAAGCCACGCGCAAGCAAATTATGGGGCATGTTATCCGGGTAGATCGTTACGGCAATCTTATTACCAATATTACAGTCGAAGCATTCGACATCCTGAGCAAGGGAAAAACATTTACCATTCAGTTTGGCGGGGAAAAATTCAGACGAATCCACAGTCAATATCATCAGGCCGATGAAGGAGAGTGCTTCCTGCTTTTCAATTCATTGGGATTACTTGAAATCGGAATCTACAAGGGCAATGCCTCCGAATTATTAGGACTGGATTATGATAGTTTGATTAATATTACGTTCGAGGAATAACACAACGTATGACTGCGGGTTTAAATATCAAACCTTATCATGCATTTATTAAGATTTCCTTAGCTAAGTCTTGCTTATGATTATCCGTATTGTTCGAATGCACTTTACCGAAGCCGGTGTGGATGAATTCCTTCAGATTTTCAATGAAAACAAAAATGCCATCCGGAATTTCGAGGGATGTACACACCTTGAATTACTAAAAGACCTGGATGATCCGAACACCTATACCACATTGAGTTACTGGAATGATGAAGAATGTCTTGAGCGTTACCGTAAATCTGAATTATTCGGCAGTGTTTGGGGACGAGTTAAAACCCTTTTTGCCGAGCGTACCCAGGCATTTTCACTGGAGAAATTTGTTGAAGTCTGAATTGTGCACAAGATAAACTTTGTACATATTTGCAGCCCTTTTAAGCCTGTTTAATCAGGCAAACGTTCATTAAAAGCCCGGATGGCGGAATTGGTAGACGCGTTGGTCTCAAACACCAATGGTAGCAATACTGTGCCGGTTCGACTCCGGCTCCGGGTACAAAGCCTCAGATGATTCTGGGGCTTTAATTTTTTCAGGCAAACTTAAAATCAACTATCTTTGTTGCCTATTAATCGAAGGATCAGCTATATCACGTTTCACCGGTTTCTGCCTTCCATTACAACATCAATTATTTAACATACTACATCATGCAAATTGCAAAACACAAAGTTGTTTCCATTCACTACACGTTGCGCGACAATCAGGGTGCCATTCTTGATTCAAGCACTGGAAAAGATCCGTTGCATTACATCCAGGGCATTGGTAACCTGATTCCGGGAATGGAAGAAGGACTGGAAGGAAAACAAAAAGGCGACAAACTGGATATTAAAGTCAGCCCTGAAAAAGGTTATGGTGAGCGAAGTGAACAATTGATACAAAAAGTTCCGCGTTCTGCTTTTGGCGATCAGGAAGTGCGTCCGGGTATGCAGTTTCAGGCTCAGAGCAGCCAGGGAACACAAATCGTAACTGTAACGGAAGTAGGATTGGAAAATGTTACCGTTGACGGAAACCATCCGTTGGCCGGAGTTGAATTGAATTTTTCTGTTGAAGTTATGGAGGTAAGGAATGCAACAGCCGATGAACTTGAACATGGTCATGTTCATGGACCCGGTGGGCATCACCATCATTAATCCCATTTCAGATAAAGCCGGTTATTCCGGCTTTTTTTATTTCCTTTAAAGAACCAACATAAGCCAACAACTTTATACGGATATGTAACTTTACCGTTCTGTAAAGGATAGAATGGTTAATCATGCAATACACTACTAAATCCACCAATCCTTACCATCCTGACATCACGATATTTCTGATCAGTATTCCTTTTATAAATGCGATCAATTACTACCTGACGTATACCAATATCCAGCTCAACGGATTCTTTCTGTTGACATTTACCCTTGACACCCTTCAGGGTTACCTGGGCTGGTGGGGAGCAAGAGCCTGCATTCTTTATCTGGATAAAAAAATTCCATACGAGAATAACCTGGGCAAACGCTTACTCATTCAATTCATTACCACCACCACAGTTGGTTTGAGCATAATAACGCTGCTAACGGAACTGGTTAGCTGGTTAGCGCGGGGTAGGCCGGCTCATATCAGCTTCTATAGTGTTGATCTTTTCATAATTGGAATCTGGTTTTTTGTAATCAATGGCATTTACGCAGGACTTCACTTTTATAACCGGTGGCGAGAATCGGAATGGATACGACAGGAGGATCAACGTCTAAAAACCGAAGGATTGAATGTGCGCCTTGGAAAGGAAGAAGTCCGGTTGCAGTTCAATGACGTGGCTGGATTGTTTGTGGATGAAGAATATGTTGCAGCCTGTCATCATAACGGGAAAAAATATTATGTAGACCAGTCCCTGGATAAACTGGAAAAAAAATTACCCCAAACCCATTTCTTTCGATTGAACCGGAAATTCATTCTTAACCGGTCGAGTGTACTTGGCTTTAAACGGTTGGATAATGGAAAGCTGCACGTATTTATTGCGCAACATCCCCTCCTCCCCTCGGAAATTACCGTAAGCCGCTTAAAGGCACCTTCATTTAAAGCCTGGTTTCGGCCTGAATGAAGTCAGTTCACCCGGCAATCTGGTACATTTCACCAAAAAACGTTAAAAATCCACTTCTTTCCGGCTAGTGCATACGTACCATTGCATGACAAATTAAGGTTATGAAAGCCGTAATACTCTCCTTCTTATTCGGCACTCTTGTACATTCTGTGCAGGCCCAGACCGAAAGTCCGGTTAAAGATTACCGGAATTTTCCCATTGTCATCTCACTTCAGTTTCATGCACTGAGTATGCCCTTCCGGGATATGCGCACCAACTTTAAAAACATTGGGGTTGGAATCGGAACCGAGGTCAGTTTAAATGGAAATCATGACTGGGTGCAACAATTCCAGGCGATTTGGTTTCCCAATAAGTCGGTTGGCAATGGTTTAATGTTTTACACCCAATTTGCGTGGCGGCCTTACCTGGCCTCAGATGCATTCGCTGAATTAAAAGCTGGTGCCGGTTATTTGATCGCTTCCCGTCCGGTGGACTCCTTTCGCTGGACTAATAATCAATGGCAACCGGTTGGCAGAAAAGGCAAGGGCATGCTGGTATTGCCCGTGGGTGTTTCACTGGGCTACAACTCGTATTCAGCGGATGTCTACCTCGCCCCCTTTATCAGTTACCAGTTTATGCTGCTCAAGGGGTATAATGCCAGCGTTCCGCTTGTTCCTGAAACGCTTATCCAGGCAGGTGCACGACTGCATCCGGTTTGGTAATTATTCCCGGCATTAAAAGAAATCGTTATGAAACCCAAAACAAATCACGCACATTTCATCTCAATTATTTTCATCCTCAGTTGTGCATCCATACCCAAAGAGATTACCGATGCAACGTGCCACGAATCTGCCATTCAGAATCAATCCTATTCGCGTTCAGACGAGGTGCACAAAGCTTTGGTAAAACTCGTTGAATCGGGTGTTCCGGGTGTAGCTGTAAGTATTTATTCAAATGAAGGCTGGTGGTCGGATGCTACCGGGTATGCCCGAATTGAAGATCAAACACCCATGAAATCCTGCCACCTGCATTACCTCCAAAGCATTTCCAAAACGTATGTGGCTGTTGCCGTACTTAAGCTCTTCGAACAAGGTAAGATTGATCTGGATGCCGCAATTACCAGGTATTTACCGGATACCATCAGTCAGTATGTAACCCGGGCAGAAGAAATATCCGTGCGCATGCTGCTGAATCATACTTCAGGAATCGCGGAATACAATTTCGCCCCGAAATACGTCAGTTACTTACTGCAACATCCGAATCATCGCTTTAACCCTATGGACTATCTTGGATATATTAAAGGCAAGCCTCTTGATTTTGAGCCGGGAAGTCGTTATTCCTATCGAAATACCAACTATGTACTTCTTGCCTTAATGACCGATGCTATAACCGGTGATCACGCCAAATTCATTACCGAAACAATCTTTAATCCTCTCGGACTCACTCAAACCTATTATCGTGCAGAAGACGGTTATCTTACCTATCCGCAATTAATCAATGCGTACTGGGATCGTTACAGTGACGGCATTATTGAAAATGCATCGGAAATGCAACGTACCAACGTGGCTTCCATGATCGGTGATGATGGTATAGTAACCACGCCTATGGAAGCCGTCAAATTTCTCAAAGGGTTGATGGAAGGCAAACTGGTTTCTCTCACAACCCTGGATATGATGCAGCAATGGGTTACCGACAGACAAGGTAAACCACGATATGGACTAGGTTTAAGCTATATTAAAATAATAGGCCAGGAAGGAATGGGGCACAGCGGTGGCGGCATCGGTGCCGGATGCGAACTATACTACTTTCCAAAAAAGAATGTCTTTGTATTTACCGGCATAAACCTCGGCACGGTTACCGATAGTCCCATTCATGCACAGGCTGAGGAAGCACGCGAAGCTTTGTATGAAGCGATTCTAAACTAATCTGTGAAGTGAACCCTAAGACAATAAATTGCATAAGTAGCTTCATGTCAATTCAACCATCAGGGTGAATTCGGTCTTCTCCCGCGGTGAAATTCGCGCAATTGGCTTAACTGTTCTTCAGAAAGAATGGGTTTTAATTTTACCTCAAAGGAATCAATCAAGGTTTTAACCTGTATACCTGTTTGTTCCTGAAGGGAATCGATCTTGTCCATGGTTTCCTCGAGCAATGGCCGCATTTGCCGTGCCTGATCAGGATTAGCATCGGCAACTTCCAGAATTCTTTGAATAAAGGCTTCCCTCCCCTCATGCTTCCAGCTTTGAGGTTGCTTGCGTACCTCACGGCCAACAAGGCTAACCGATAATGCACCCAACAATACTCCGATTACCAGGGTTATACTTATGATAAGTAAGGCTCTTTTTCTTTCCGTTGTCATGATTAATCCGGTAAGTTATCGTACACATCTATTGAAAATACATCTTGTTCTCTATCAGTTTCCAGGCCAAATAACGCACGCAGACTCAGTTCATCTGAAAGCACCAGGTTGGCAATTATCAATGCCACAATGATTCCAATTACAAGAACCTGATACTTTTTAAAGAAAAACAGAATCTGGTAATCTAAATCCTTTGCGCGTTGCCTTAACATATTCATGATACGCTCGGCAAAAAAAGGTCCGAATGTATCAGGCTCCTTTCTATTTAAGGCATTCCGTATCCGTTGGTATTGATCGCAATTTCTGCGAAATACAAAATCAGCCTGAATAGTTGATGTAAGCAGTTGTTGTTCGGCAGGAGTAACAGCTGAATCAAACGATTTCAATAGCAAGGGTTCGAGTTCGCGTACTTTCTGATCCATCATTTTACAGTTTCAACCAGGACACTCCGTATTTCCTGTTGTGCCTGAATTAATCGATCCAAAACAACAGATTTAGAAACTTCAAGAATTTCACTGATCTCATCAACAGAATACCCTTCCATAAGCCGCAAGACAATTACTATCCGAAGATCCGGATCCATGCGATTGAATACATAATTGAATATCTCGTATTTGTCCATTGGATATTCAGCACTCTTAATCGCCTCGACAGGATCATCTTTCCGATGACCCATATGCTTGCTTCTATTTTTCAATTTGGGAATTACCAGCTGAACTGCCTTTCTTACTAAATATTGAAAGAATGCCTGTTCATGATCAAGCTTTTTCAAGGATGCATAGGCCTGTAAGTAAACTTCCTGCCCAACATCTTCTGCTTCCTGTGTTGGACCCAGCAGGGAACGCAATATTCCCGCCACTTTACCTTCACTTTCCGTAACCAGTTGCCTGAATGAATCAAGATCTCCTTCTTTAGCCCGATTAAAAATTCGCTGATCCATCATAATCTTACCAACCTGAAGGTACAGGGTTTCTGACGTTCGAATAATGATTTTTATCGAAGTATGATCATTTATTCATCTTTCTTCCAACTCCAGCCTAAACTGCCTAACAACACAACAATCAATATCCAGGACGAGGCCATTGTGATTTTATTGCCGATGTTATAGGCATCAGGATCAAAAGTAAATTCAATGGTATGATTTCCAGCCGGAACTTCCAGTGCCCGGAGAACATAGTTCGCCCTGAGTATATTTACTTCCACCCCATCCAGGGTAGCCCTCCAACCTTTTGGGTAATAAATTTCCGAGAATACTGCGAGGCTGTTAACGGAAGTCGTTGCCTCGTATTTAAGCCGATTTGGTGCATGACTGGTCAGGCGAATGGATGATGAACTGTCGTAGGCAACCGGGTTCAGTTTAAATTGAGAACCATCTACCACGGCCTGATACTTGGAATTAATCGAACAGGTAGTGCTTAACTCCTCATTGGCTGAATTTACTTCTTTCACTTCGCGTACAAACCAGGCGCTTCCGTTTGCCTCACGGTTTGGTATTACATTTTCACGATTCTGACCATACATCAGGTACTTCGTGTTCAACATATTAAGCGTTGAGTAAGAACTGAAATCGAATGTACCTTCTTGCGCATTCGCAATTAACGACTCAAGTTCCTTTACTATACATGAATCATACAAATCCTGATACCGCCTGATCTTGGCACCGTGGTAACCGCCAACAGAATTATGATAATACGATGTGAGCGCATCACTCATAGTACCATTAATATTCATTACCCGGAAATAACTGGTATCCGCCAAGACTTGCTGGTCGCCTGCACTGAGTGCTATACCGGCATTGCGGTTTTTCCGCTGGTAATTGCTGGCTGAAAAATACCTGCGATCAACCACCGCCAGGTCAATCAAGACGAAGAAGATAATGAAAGCATAAAAACCGGATGCCGATATCTTACGATAGAGTTCGAAGTACAGGCCAATAAATACAACCGTAATAAACACCAGCGACCGAAGGGCATCGCCCCGCATCAAACTTCTTCGCTCATCGCGTAAAGCTTCCAAAAACCAGGCGGGCATTCCGGATTCTCCTTCCTTCAAAAATCCAAACATGCCGGCTCCCAGAATAACCAGTACGCATAATCCTCCGACAGAGGCAAAAATGATCTTCAATTTTTTCTTTAACGCTGGTGTGGTAGGTTGATTCATCCATGCCTGCAGACCCAACATACCCAGAAGCGGCATGGAGAACAAAACAATAATTATGGCAAAGGTTACAGAACGGAATTTATTATACCCCGGAAAATAATCGAACATCAAATAGTTGAAACCCGCAAAGTTGTCGCCCCAGGTAAGTACCACAGCAAGGGCACTAAGCGGCACCAGCCACCAACTGTATTTACGTTCGGCAAATACAATTCCGGCAATAAAAAGAAAGAAAATGATTGCGCCTGCATAATAGGGAGCCGATAAAGACTGAGGTCCCCAATAAGCCGGATGCGCCATTTGACGAGGATCATATTGAATACCCTGACCATTGAGTGCTTTACGAAGTTCCCCTTTCTCATCTTCAAAAAGATTTTGCATGCTTGATCCACCATAGAAGTTGGGAATAAGCAGGGTCATGGGTTCAAGTATGCCATTGCTGTACTCAAAGGCATAGTCTTTACGTAAGCCATCAGAAGGTATCGCTCCGGGTTTCACCAGGTCGGATTTACCCCGGATGGTGTAAGCACTGTATTCATTGATTGCCCATAACGGTCCGAAAAAGGTAGCAGCACCTAAAAGAGCAGCAGGAATCAGTAACGCTACATCGGTGATTAAGTCTTTGATTTTACCTTGTCGGATGGCGTAAATCAGCTGTACCAATCCGTACGCCAATACAATTAAAAGCAAGTAGTACGTAATTTGAAGGTGATTCTCCCGGAGATGCAAGGCCAAACCGGTTGAAGTAATTCCCAAACCCAGAATGCGCTTGCCTGAAAAGACCAGGTGTATACCGGCCATAACAAGAGGCATAAAAGCAATTGCACCAATCCGTGCATTGTGGCCGGCAGTAAAACCAATAATAATATACGAGGATAAGCCAAAAGCAAGTGCACCCGCAATAGCCAGGTATGGATTGATTCTGAAACTCAATAATAAAATATAGTAGCAAAGAAATGCGAGGTAAAGATTGGCTACCGGATGAGGCAACCCAAACGAAAGAATTTGCTTCAGTTTTATGATGGCTTGATTATCCCACTGAACATTGACCAGGTAGGCTGGCATTCCGCTGAACATCGAAGGCGACCATAATCCCTCCTCCCCGGTCTTATCACGATAATCATGTAAAGCTTTGGCAGCCCCTATCGATTGGGTGATATCATGCTGATTGAGTACCTTATTCTCGAAAAAGACCGGGCTGAAGAAAAATACGGTAACCAACAGGAAAACACCGATTGCGACAATATGGGGGAAGATCTGAGCGGTGAAATTGATTTTTTTCATAACAGAGGTTAACCCGGCAATTATAGGAAGTATAAACGAATTAAGACGAGTAAAACCAACTTTTCAAATATGCTGGGCGGATTTCTAAGGCAGATGAACGAAACCATTAAGTATAACCGGGAATTGCTCAAAAATAACCGGCATAAACCTTTTGAAAAGAAGTCCCGAAAAACGATTACAGTTTCACCTACTCAAGATCCTGTTGAAGTTAATGGAGATGACCTGAAAAACATTCGAAAAATGAAGATCCGTGAACGAATCCGGGAAGATGGTTTAACCGTAATTCTTTTGACAGGTGTTGTATTGATCACCTGGCTGCTGATGAGCCTACCCTGGTAACGGTTTGATTAAAAAAGATGATCCTTAAGAATATTTATTCCGGCTATCAGAATCAACACAGCCGTTATCCGTTTAATTAAAACGGGATTTAATCGCCTGGCACCAATACGTGAACCAATTTGCCCTCCGATTAATACCGAGATCATCAGAGGTCCAATAAACTTAAAATCTATTTCTGCCTGTTGTGCAAACTGCCCAAGTAACCCGCTGATTGAATTAACCAGGATGAAAAAACTAGCCAATGCTGATATTTTTTTTGCGTTGTCCCAATTCATCAGATGAAGCAGGGGCGCCAGAAAAATTCCTCCGCCAATACTTACGAGGCCCGAAAGCAATCCGATTCCTGCTCCCAGGCTGATGTTAACCATAGTATTGGAGGAGCGAATGGTTGCTGGTTGACCAGGTTTATACCACAGAAAGAAAGCTGCAACCACCAATGCTGAACCGAGTATGATAAAAAAAGTGCCTTCTTCAAGTTTATAATAGCCACCTATAAAAGCCAGGGGTACACTGGCCAGCACAAACGGCAAACTTTTCTTTAGATCAAGATAGCCTTCCCGATAAAAGATATAGGTACCACCAGTAACAACTATAATGTTGCATACTAAGGCTGCCGGTTTAAGTACCAGGTAACTCACTCCGGCTACGGCCATCAATGCCAGGTAACTGGATCCTCCTCCAAAACCCACCGATGCATAGACCAGAGCAATGAGAAAGAAATTAATCAGAAGAAAATAATAGGGCACGTAAATTAACCTCCAATGGTTGACATGGATTCGGATACAGGTATATTATTTTTACGTAATGCTTCGGCCTCAAATCCATCCTTTGGTCGTTGTCTGAAAGATTCCATTAAGGCATTTTTCAATTCATTATCATCAACACCTTTGCGCATCAGATCACGAATGTTAAGAACACCTGCATCATACAGGCAAGTTTTAAGAACCCCTTGTGCGGTTATGCGAATGCGGTTGCAGGTTCCGCAAAATGTACGACTGAAGGCAGCTATGATTCCCAGATCACCCTGGTACCCGGGAATCTTGTAATGGTATGCGGTTGAGTTGGCCGGGTCAGCTATTTTTTGTATTTCCGGATAATGAGACTTCAGGTAATCAAAAATTTTGCGGTACGTCCAGGTTAATGTTGTGTAATGATTGCCTTCTCCATTGAACGGCATTTCTTCGATAAACCTTACTGAGATATCCTTGTCTTTTGATAATTCTGCTAACGGAATAATATCATCAATATTCTTTCCTTCCATCACCACGGCATTGATCTTAACCGGTATGCCATTATCGATCAATTGGTTCAGAGTGTCCATTACATTTCCGAATTCATCTCTTCGTGTAATTATCCGGAAACGATCCTGATTAAGCGTATCGAGACTTAGGTTCACTGAGGCAATTCCGAGTTCTTTAAGTTCCTTTACATAAGGTGCTGTAAACACACCATTGGTTGTAATATGCACATCGCGAATACCGGGTATTGCAACAATTTTATGGATCAAGTTCATTAAGTCCCTGCGCACAAACGGTTCGCCACCGGTAAGCCGTACTTTGGTAATACCCATTTGGGCCAGAAGTGTAATAAGCCGTTCGATCTCTTCGAATGTGAGAAGTTGCTTCTTGGGCAAATAGCGAATTCCTTCCTCAGGCATGCAATAAAAACATCTGAGGTTGCATCGGTCAGTCACTGCCAGCCTTACATAATTAAGCTGGCGTCCATGATTATCGTACAATGCAGCTGGGCCCATGCTGGAAAGATATTAATTCCCCTTGGCAGAAAACACAGGATTGATAAAAATTACGTCTACGGCCGGCAGAACACAGCAACCGGAATGTTTGTTTGAGGTATTTTTAACCGCATCCACATTTCTATCGAAGGATAAAAACTGTTCTGTTATCCATTCAGAAACGATTTTCTTGGATTTTGGCGCACATTGTTTTACTTTGAATCATCCTTCCAAATTTCTTCTTAAGATCCATAAAGAATGATTAAAATTACTGAAAAGCCCATCGACATTCAGAAAGTGATTGGCACCGTCTCCAGCCTGGGTGCTGGGGCCGTGAATGTCTTTATCGGAACTGTGCGAAACAACGCCCACGGCAAAAATGTAGTATGGCTTGAATATGAAGCCTACGAATCCATGGCCGTATCTGAAATCCGTAAAATTATTGATGAAGCTACCCAACGCTGGTCCATCCTGGGTTCGGCTGTTAGCCACCGTGTAGGCACCTTAAAACCCGGTGAAGTTTCCGTTGTGGTTGCTGTGTCAACACCTCACCGTAAAGATTCCTTTGAAGCGTGTCAATACATCATCGACACGGTAAAAGAAAAAGTCCCCATCTGGAAAAAAGAAATTTTCGAAGATGGGGAAGAATGGGTTTCAGCCCAGCCCAATATGGCTAAGACTTATAACTGATTAAACAGTACAATCGCGGTTGTTACCAGCGATACGCCAAGAAACATTCCCGTTAACACCAATACCATCAGGTCCCGGTTAATCGGGTTAATTTGAGATTTCATTGCAGGTTTCATAAGCCGGAAAAATTATAGACAGCACTAAGGTACATCAATCCTTAGTGCTTTTTTTTTGCAGGTAAGGAATTGATTTGTTACCCGTATCAGCATAAAAAACAAAACCCGGGTTAAATGTTCTCTTCACTAATCAGTTTTCTTTTTACCCATTGGATGTGAACGAATTACACGTTACCGGTTAATCAGAAACGAAAAAATAAATGAACTGCCGGGTTATAATTTTCTTACCTGCAACCGATACCGGAAAATTTACTTTTTCAATCGTTTTTGATGTAAGATTTAATAAACCATTCTCGTTCATGAATGGAGTTGATGTTCAGCAGGTATTTGGGATCAGAAACCGGAATGAAGTGAGCCTTTTGCTCAATTAAAAATTCCCGCAGGCTTACACCTCCTTGCTTATGGAATTGCATTAAGGAAGAATAACATCCGGATTCCCAGATCGCCAGCAAAGGCTCCGGAAAATTGCCTGTTGAATCTAAAAAACAAGTGGCCGGTCTGGATTTATTCCGATAAAGGATAAGCTCCCGTAAAATTTCTTCATCAATAAGCGGCATATCCACCGGAACCGTTAACCAGGCTTTATCCGAATGCTTTTTGAACGAACTCAGCAGGCCGTTCAGCGGGCTTTCCAAATCAAATTGGTCGTGGATTGTAGCAAGACTACTGACCGGCTCCTTGCCTTCTTTGCATGAAATAAAAACCTCGGTGCAAAATTGGTTTAACAATTTTGCCAGATGCTCAGCCTGGGGTTTATCATGATAAACCAACAGGGATTTGTCCTGCCCCATTCGTGTACTTTTTCCACCCGCCAGGATCAGCCCGTAAAGCGTTTGATCAATCATGAAATTCCTTTCCGCAATGTGGACAAATGTGCTTTGCTCCTTTAGGCTTATGAAGCAATTCAAAAAAACCTGATGAGAGAATTCCGGTCGGCAAGGCTAATATAGCCACTCCTGTCAGGGCAATGAACCCACCCAAAACCTTTCCTAGGGGAGTTATGGGTACTACATCACCATAGCCTACGGTTGTTAACGTTGCAATACCCCACCACATGGCTTGAGGAATTGATCCGAATTTATCCGGCTGGGCTTCATGTTCTGCGAAATACATGAAGAAGGAAATGATAATCAGGATAAACAAAATAAAAATAAAGCTTAGGGTAAGCTGTTCCTTTCGTTCCTTTAAAACACGCTTGAAAAGTTCCATAGCACGCATATAGCGAGCAATCTTGAACATTCGGAAGAGGGCCATTAGCCTGAAAATTCTCAAGAACCGCAAATCAATGGGTAGGAACGTGAGATAAAATGGAAGGATTGCCAACAAATCAACTATGGCCATTCCGGTTTTTGCATACCGAAGTCTGCCTCTGACCGGATCTTTGTATCGGGGATTTTCAACGATGGCATATAACCGGGCAAAATATTCAATTGTAAAAAAGACAACGGAAAAGATTTCAAACACATGGAAAAACTCCCGGTATTTTTCAAAATGATCAGGTACTGAAACCAGTATTATGGCTACAATATTTAAAATGATCATGGCAATGAGAACGATCTCAAAGATTCGTTCAAGCACACCACCTTTCTCTGTAGGTTCAAGAGTAAGGTAAAGCCTGCGTCTTAAGGTCATAGTTAGCTTCGTTTAAAATCTTTTTTACCGCCCGTCTTTTCCACCAGCTGGATATCGGTAATGCTGATGTCGTGCGACAATCCTTTGCACATATCGTAAATGGTGAGTGCGGCAATACTTACCGCAGTGAGGGCTTCCATTTCTACTCCCGTTTTGGATGTTATCGATACAGAGGATTGAATAATCACCCGGTCTGATTTCGGTTCAATGGTAATCTGGCAATCCTCAATTCCAATGGGATGAGCCAGTGGAATCAATTCGGAAGTGCGCTTGGCAGCCATGACACCCGCAATAATAGCCGTTTGAAAAACAGGGCCTTTTTTGGTTTGAAGTTCCTGATTCTTGATCAGTTTAAGTATTGACTTTCCCAGGATTACCGTTCCTCGCGCCTTGGCCACACGTTTGGAATTGTTCTTCTCTGAAACATCCACCATATGCGGGTTGCCCGCTTCATCAGTATGGGTTAATTTTTTACCTTTCATTCTGCCGGTTCTAAAAAGCCAGCAAGAAATTTAAGCAATTTATTTATGGTTAGTGTTTCGGAAGCAACTCAAATACTGAATTCAGTTTCGTTTAAGCTAATGGTTCAAACCATCCGGTTGGAAGAAGCCGATCAGTGTGTACTGGCAGAAGAGATTCGATCCGATCGTGACTTGCCCCCTTTTAACCGGGTTGCCATGGATGGTGTTGCCCTAGCAAGCAAAACGTTTAAGAAAGATCATCTTTTCACCATTGAAGCTACCCAACCTGCCGGTTCGCCCCAACTTAAATTACAAGATCCTGCGAATTGTATTAAAGTAATGACGGGTGCCATGCTGCCTGAAAATACCGACACAGTTATTCCGTTTGAAGAAACTACGATTGAATCAAACCGGGTAAGGATTAACCTCGACCACGTACCAGCCGGATTGAACATTCATAAACAAGGTGCTGATTCAAAAAAAGATGACCTTTTATTACCAACAGGACAACTCATTTCTCCAGCTGAAGTAGCCATGTTAGCCTCGGTTGGTAAACCGGAAATAAAGGTTTTTGAATTTCCGAAAACAGCCATAATCTCGACCGGTGATGAACTGGTGGATGTTCACGAAACACCAAAGCCTTACCAGGTCAGGCGCTCGAATACCTATGCGTTACAAGCGGCCATGAAAAAAATGGGATGGCATGCCAGCCGTTTTCACGTTGCGGATAATAAAGACCTGATCCGCTCCAATCTTAGCCAATGCCTGAATCAAAACGATATTCTTATTCTTTCCGGTGGGGTTTCAAAAGGGGAATATGATTTTATTCCATCGGTTTTACATGAACTTGGCATCCATAAGTTATTTCATAACATCAGCCAACGCCCGGGAAAGCCTTTTTGGTTTGGTGTAAGCAATGATCATCGTAAAGTTGTATTTGCCTTACCTGGAAATCCGGTGTCAACCTTTCTGAATTTCTACCGGTATGTTAAGCCGTGGATGTATAAGCAAATGGGCATAACAGAAAAACCTAAATGGGCCATTCTGGCATCGGACTTTAACTTTCAACCCAAGCTTACTTATTTCCTTCAGGTTAAAGTTCAAAATGAACAAGGCCAATGGCGTGCTTACCCGATTCCGGGTGGTGGCTCTGGTGATTTTGTAAATCTTAATCTAGTGGACGGATTCCTGGAATTACCTCTTGAGAAAACCGATTTTAAAGCAGGCGAAGTATTTCCATTCCTCCCATTTCGATAATTCTATTGACTGTTTCGAATTTCAGGTGGTCTTAAAGGTAAATTGAATTTTCGTTCCCTGATCTGAACTTACAATCGAAAGTCCGACATCCAGGTACGTGGCTATTTTATGCATAATCTGAAGACCGAAACCCGATTTCTCATTGTTGGCATCTTTTAAAAATACCATGCCGCTCTTAACCTGCTGGATCAAGTCTGGTGGAATACCCTTACCTGAGTCGTTTACTTCCACAACGGTAGATTCCTTTTCCCTATAAACTGAAAGGTTTACCGAACCATTAGCCGGTGTATACCGAATTGCATTGATGATGGCATTTTGAATCATCATCAACACCATAGAATAATTCGATTCCCTGATGATTACCGAAGATGCTGTATGGGTTAAGAAATCGAGACCTTTTTCTTTTGCAACTGGTGCCCACTCTTCCGACAACTCCTGTACGATTTGCCGAAGGTCAACATCTTCATTCCGGATGTACTGGGCATTGCCTATTTTGGAGATCAACAGAAGCGAATTGACCAGGTGTTTAAATCGCTGAATGGTTTGAAGCATGTCCATGAGGCGCTGCACATCTTGTTCATGCAATTGTGTTTCGGCCATCATATTTTCAATTTTCGATTGAAGAACAGAAATCGGAGTACGCAGTTCATGGGAGGCATGGGCAATAAATTCGCGCTCGCGATTAAACACTTGTTGTATGCGCATCATCAACTGATTGATGGCTTCATCGAGAATTTTAAAATCCGTTGTTTTTGTGTGGAGCGGCTCATACGTATAATTGCTGGGTTCCCTGATTTCCGGAATTTTTTTATAAATAATCTTATGAAACGGCCTCAACAATAAACTATGAAAGGTGGTATCCAGCAAGACTGAGGTACCAATGAAAATGAAAAAAGCAACTAAAATAAACGTGGATATAACTTTTTCGATTTGCTGTATAGTTGCCAGGCTTCGACCGATTTCCATTAGATACATGGAGCCGTTATCATCAAAGGTATAGGCCAGTACGCGGTACGAAACAATGTCATCTTCAATTATCCGCTCTTCATCAAAAATGGAATCAATCGGAACCGGATCAAGGATTTTTTCCAGGGAGATATACTCTTCCTTCAACAAGTTGTAACTGCCGTAGCCACTTACTGAATCATCCTGAAAGAAATTTTCAATTCCTGCTTCCTCGACAATGGCCAGTACCTGGCTTTTCTTTTCGCGTAACCGGTCATCGGTATAGTCGATCGCATATTTTCTTACCAGATACGGGCCCGCCAGGTAAAAGCCAATCAGGATGACCCCTTTTGCCAACAGGTTAAAGAGAATCATCTTGGTTGATAGCCGCACAGATAAAGAATTAAAGTTGGATACGGTACCCTACACCACGAACAGTTTCCAGCCAATCGGTTGGTGCAAACGCACCTAATTTCTTCCGAACGTTTTTAACATGAACATCGATAAAATTCGATTGGTGATCATCTTCAAAATATTCCCCCCAGATATGCTCCGCCAATTGATATCGGTTAATAACTTTTTTTCTATGGAGCAATAAAAAATGAAGCAGGTCGAATTCCTTTTTTGTGAGATCAATTACCTGTTCCTTAAACTTAACTATTCGGCTTTGCGGATCGAGGGTAAACCCGCCAAACGAAAAGGTTGATTCGGTCCATCCGCTCTTTCTGCGCAAAATGGCCTGCATACGTGCCTTTAATTCAAGAAGGGAAAATGGCTTGGACAGGTAATCATCGGCACCGCTTAAAAGCCCGGTTACTTTGTCCTGAACCTCGCCCCTTGCCGTAATAATGATAAACAAAGCAGTATCCTGGGTTTTCTTGGCTTCCTGAAGTAAGTCCATACCATCTCCATCCGGCAAGCCTAAATCAATCAGAATAAAATCGTATTTGTTAATGGCCAGTTGTTCAGAAGCTGATGCATAGGTTTGGGCCAGGTCACAGTGAAAAGATTCTTTATCAAGGTAACTTTTTATTTCTTCAGCCAGGTCGAGCTGATCTTCAACAACAAGGGTTCTCATGATCTGATCTTTTTCTTCCGCTTAACCGGAATGCTGTAATATAAATCAAGGGATTGAATAAAAATGGGGCTTGAAGGATCTCCTTCAATTACATTTACCGGATGGGAATACCTCGATGTGCATTCCAACGTTACATTACCCCATTGAAATGTTATTGGAAAAAGGAATTCCCAATTCAGCAAAGCAAGCTGGTTTCCCTCATTGGCATTGATTACTTCATCGGAGGGAGGGGTTGTACCGGTATTGTTTCCATTTCCTGAATTACCATTTCCATTTCCATTATTTCCATTAGTGCCGTTCACACCATTATTATTGGTATTGGCATTGCCGGATTTCAATAAAGCCCGAGGATTAGTAATGCCGCGTTCCGTCAATACCGGATCATCCGAATAATAAAAACGACTGGTGCCCCAGGTGAAGGATAAAACCGGTTGAAAAGAAACTGCAATTTTTCTGAACAGTTTATCGTTAAACTCAAAGTAACGGGAGTGCTGCGAAGTAATAAACACATCTTGTGTACTATACGCCATTACCTGGGCCTGCACCGTTGAATAAAGAATACCCCAATCTAGCCCTAACCCGGCCTGGTAAAAACCAATGCGGCCAATGGTATTAACACTATCATGAGCCTGCATAAGAAACTGGCCGTAGCTCAGGTTGTAATCAACCCGTTTTGAAATATCACCTTTAAAACCGGCCGCCAGGGAAGACTGAAATGGAATCTGAGAATCAAAAAAATGATAGGCCGAAGCACTAACCCATAAATTGAAATTCGTGTAGTACGTTAAATCACCAGTAACAAATGGAATGGATTGACCAAAGTTGCGTCCCAAAAAAGCAAATTGATTTTGATACCGGCCTCCCAGGTATATGTAATCGTAAACTACCGAATCCCGCCTTGCTGTGCTGTCTGAATTAACGGCCAACACATCCATAACTGGGAATAAAAAAAATATAATACCCAGAATACATCCCGATTTCACAGCATGAAATTGAAGATTCCTCCTTAAAGTGCCAGTTATTTTCATGAACAATTTAACTCGGCTTTACCCCTCAGGCAATTTAATTTCCACCAGGTGGTTTACCAACACTGGCCGGCTTTCCACGCGCAGGAGGTTTAACTGTATTCTTAGGATTTCCTGAATTATTTGGTTTCCCCGTTGTTCCCGGCTGATTAGGCTTGATGGATGAGGGTCGGGCCGCACTGGAAATCTTACCCGGTTTTGCTTTGGTCTCAGTGGCAGGTACATTTTTGATTTCCTTTTTACCCGACTTTACCTGGCTTTGGTCTGGTTTTTTCTGAACAGTTTCATCCTGTCCGAATACCTTAAAACTCAGAAATACCATGAAAAGCAGTGAAATTAAAATGATTCGCGCCATTTGATCTTCAAATATCGGTTAAAAAGAGGAGAATGGGTATCTCATTGGTGCCCTACTTAAAAAAAGAAACGTCTCCCCGCTGAATACGAAGGAGACGTCTTAAGTAAACTCTAAAGCCAACTAACTCCTTAGAGTTCGGTATCTTAACTGCGGCCATTAAAGGCCGGAGGCTTTGGCCGGGATGGAGGCACCGACCTTGGCATATTTGCCTTTCCGCTATTTAAAGCTGGTTTCCCAGTGTTTTCCGGTTTCCCGGTTTGTTCAGGACGGTTGTCGTTCTGTTGTTGGTTACCGCTTCCTTTTCCGTTATTTTTCTGGAGTCCCTGTTGCCTTGCTGCGCTTTGGATCAGTGTTCCTTTCTCACTATTTCCCGGATTTTCCTGAGCCAACTCACTAACCATTTTTCCCTGTTGATTACTGGGAACCTCTTTTATTTTCTCCTGCTTTTTCGGTTTATCCGGAATTGATTGGGAGAATGAATAAAAAGTGAAGCCAGCTAAAAAAATGGTCAGTATGTACTTCATGCCGGTAAAAAATCAATCACATCTCAAAGAAAATACATCAACATGAAGGGAAGATGAAAAAGAAGAACAGCTGAAAATTTTATACCGAATCGGAAATCATTCCGTATCGATCGAAAGGGATTTGTATATCCTGGGAAGAGATTCCTTTTTATCGGCAAGTATATGAAGCTTATCACCTTCTTCAAGAATCGTTGAACCTCCGGGTCTGATAAATTTTCCGTGGCGATTAATCATAACAATGATACCTGATTGGGGAAACGATAATTCTACGATTGACTTACCTATGCTCTTATTACCTGATAGCAATTCGATCTCCAGAATTTCCGATTTGAAATCATCAACCAGTTCAATTTCCAAAGGAGATCGTTTCCTGATTTTATCAGATACAGATAGCTTCAACCATTTAGCAACCTGCGATAACGTTGTGCCTTGTAACAATACCGAGGTTACCGTAATGAAGAAGACGATGTTGAAAATCATATTGGCATTTTCAACTCCATTCAGCAACGGATAGGTAGCAAACACAATGGGCACAGCACCTCGCAATCCTACCCATGAAATAAAAATTTTGTCCCTGATCTGCATTCGGAAAAAGGCTAATGAAAGAAATACACTTAAAGGACGAGCAATGAAAATAAGAAAAAGAGATAATATAATGCCCGGTCCGATTACAGGAATCATCTGCGTAGGAAAAACCAATAGCCCGAGCGTAAGAAACATAATGATTTGCATTAACCAGGCAACACCATCATAAAACCGGATAAGACTTTTTTTATGAATAAAGCTTGAATTGCCCAGCATTACTGCGCTGATGTAAATAGCCAGGAAACCATTACCTCCAGTAAAATCCGTAATTGAAAATGTAAACAACACAAGTGAAGTGACAAGTACAGGATACAACCCATCTACATCAAGATTGATTTTATTTACAATAATCGTGATAGCCCTCCCCATCAGAAAACCAATACCGGCTCCAATAATCATTTGCTTCAGAAACAGAGGAATCATAGTTTCCCAACCAGCATCCCGGTTGTTGTAAATAAAGATCAGGCTGATGGTAAGCACATAGGCCATCGGATCGTTGCTTCCACTCTCCAATTCAAGAATCGGCCTGAGATTTCGCTTCAATCCTAAATTCTTACCGCGCAGTATAGAAAATACAGCGGCTGCATCGGTAGAGGATACGATGGAGCCCAACAAAAAACTTTCAATGATGGGTAAATTCAAGTAGTAATGGGCAAAAACCCCAAGACTTACTGCTGTAAGCAATACACCCACGGTTGACAGAACAAAGCCTTGCTTTAGAACCGGACGTACACTCTCCAGTTTGGTGTCCAATCCACCGGAGAAAAGAATGAAGTTCAGGGCTACAACACCAATAAACTGGGCAAGTTTGGGATCATCAAAATGGATATCACCGAATCCATCAGTTCCTGCCAGCATACCCATTATCAAAAACATAATCAGGGCAGGTACTCCCAGCCTGTACGATGTCTTGCTGGCCACAATGCTTAAAAACAGCAGAATAGAGCCTAATAAAAGAATATTTTCAGTGGTCAGTATCATGGGCACTCAGTATACTTAATTTTTTGACAAAGTCATGACGGTATTCGGTTTGGAGTGTGGTTCTGACTCCATTAATTTTGCAGGCTTAATAAATAAATAAGCTAGCCCATGTTCGATAGTCTGAGTATAAAGCTGGAAAAAGCCTTTCAATCTCTGAAAGGCCAGGGAAGAATCACGGAAATAAACGTTGCCGGAACGATAAAGGAAATCCGTAAGGCATTAATTGATGCTGACGTTAACTATAAAGTTGCCAAGGAAGTAACAGACGAGATCAGGGTAAAAGCCCTTGGACAAAACGTGCTGACCGCTATTTCACCCGGGCAGCTCCTGGTTAAGATTACCAATGATGAGCTCACTGCCTTAATGGGCAGCGAAAGTGTGGATATCAATCTCTCCGGAAATCCATCCATTATTCTGATTGCCGGATTACAAGGTTCAGGTAAAACAACGTTCTCAGGCAAACTTGCCAATTACCTGAAAAAGCAAGGAAGGCAGGTTCTTCTTACCGCTTGTGATATTTACCGTCCAGCTGCTATCGATCAGTTAAAAGTGTTGGGCGAACAGATAGGCGTTGAAGTTTATGCTGAGCCTGAAAATAAAGATGCATTAAAAATTGCCAGGGCGGCCATTGAACACGCCAGAAAAAATAATCACCGAATTGTCATTGTTGATACGGCCGGCCGATTGGCTGTTGACGAGGAGATGATGAATGAAATTGCCCGGCTGAAAGAGGCACTGAATCCGTCTGAGACCTTATTTGTTGTGGATTCCATGACAGGTCAGGATGCTGTAAATACGGCCAAAGCCTTTAATGACCGGCTGAATTTCGATGGCGTTGTCTTAACCAAATTGGATGGCGACACCCGGGGTGGTGCAGCACTATCGATCCGCAGGGTGGTTGAAAAACCAATCAAATACATCAGTACCGGTGAAAAGATGGATGCCATTGACCGGTTTTACCCGGACCGGATGGCAGGACGGATTCTCGGCATGGGTGATGTCGTTTCACTCGTTGAAAAAGCACAACAGACTTTTGATGAAGAAGAAGCCAAAAGGCTGAGTAAAAAACTTCGCCAGAATCAGTTTGATCTGAACGACTTTCTTGGTCAGCTGGAACAGATTAAAAAGATGGGCAACATGAAAGACTTGCTGGGAATGATACCCGGCATGGGAAAAGCGCTGAAAGGTGTTGATATTGATGATAATTCGTTCAAACCAATTGAGGCCATAATTCGATCTATGACCCTGGAAGAGCGTCAAAATCCGGACATCATTAATGGGAGCAGGAAGAACCGAATTGCAAAAGGAAGCGGAACATCCGTACCGCAGGTCAATCAGCTACTGAAGCAATTCGGTGATATGCGTAAAATGATGAAAACCATGAATAAAATGGGCGGTGGAAAAAGGGCCCTTTCAGCCATCAATCCGTTTGGAAGATAAAATTGCCAATAACATAAAATTTTACGTATGTTAGCCCTGATGAAAAACCTGAACGTTCGAATCAGCGTTTTAACATCAGTTTACAGGTAAAGTTTTAAGTGCTTCTGATTTTTCAGGAGCACTTTTCACATAATCAATAATTAAATACAACCCCTATGAAACAAATCAAATGGATTGCTTTCTCTTCATTATTAATGGTGTTAATGATTACCCAGGCCGATGCACAGAAATTTCCGGGCATAGACCCAAGCCCGGCCGATATTGCTTACTTCCGTCCTGATGGGCGCAATGCAGATCCGGTAATTAAAGTGATCTATGGCCGTCCGTCAAAAAAAGGAAGAACCATGTTAGGTGGTGTTGAGCCTTATGGAAAAGTATGGAGAACCGGTGCCAATGAAACTACGGAAATTAAATTATTCAAAGACGTCACCTTCGGTGATAAACTTATAAAAGCAGGCACCTATTCCCTGTTTACCATCCCGGATAAGACCGAATGGACTATCATTTTCAATTCAAAATTAGATACCTGGGGTGCCTACACCTACGATGAAAAAGCCGATGTAGCCCGCATTAAAGTACCAGCCGGTAAAACCGACTCAGAAGTCGAAACTTTTTCCATCATGTTCGATGGGACCGGTGATAAAGCAGCGATGATACTGGCCTGGGAAAATACACTGGTTCGGGTGCCCGTTAAATACACGAAATAATTACCCTTACATTCCGAATAAAAGCCTTGCAAACGCAAGGCTTTTTTATTTCATCAGAATTGAATTACATTTCTTTATGAATGCATCAATTCATGGAAACGCTGGGGCGCTCAGACCGCGTTGACCTACCGGGTCTTGGTCTCTATAATATTCATGCTAAAATTGATACAGGTGCCTATACCTGCAGTCTTCATTGCTCACGGGCGGAAGTAGTTAACGGTGTTCTTGAGTTTGTATTAATGGATGATGAACATCCGGAATTTACCGGGATGACGTTCGTATTTAAAGAATTCACTTCACGCGCAATACGAAATTCATTTGGAATAGTCGAACAACGATACATCATCAGGACTACCGTTAAGATATTCAGCGAAGAAATAATTACGGAATTTTCGTTAAGTGACCGGGATGAAATGCGGTTTCCTATTTTACTGGGAAGAAAAATTTTACGGCACCGGTTTCTGATAGACGTCTCTAAAAAAAATCTATCTTACCGCAGGAAGCGATCCCTTAAGAAGAAGATTAAAAAGCAATCCCGAACGGATTTATGAACATTGCCATACTTTCACGTGATCCCAAACTTTATTCCACCAGGCGATTGAAAGAAGCGGGTGAAAAACGGGGACATAATATGGAAATTATTGACCACATGAAGTGCGTGCTGTTTATTGAAAAGAAGAACCCGATGGTATTGTATCAGGGCAAACGCCTGGATTATTTCGATGCCATCATTCCCAGAATCGGTGCATCAGTAACCTTCTATGGTGCTGCTGTGGTTCGTCAATTTGAGATGATGAAAGTCTTTTCAGCTATTGAATCTCAAGCCTTAATCCGTTCACGCGATAAATTGCGCAGTCTTCAAATTCTTTCACGTGCAGGCATTGGCTTGCCGAAAACCATTTTCATGGATTATTCACGCGATACTGAAGGCATCATAGAGGCGGTTGGTGGTGCACCTGTTGTGATAAAATTACTGGAGGGCACACAAGGCCTTGGTGTTGTATTGGCAGAAAACAAAAAAGCTGCTCAATCCGTAATCGAAGCTTTTCATGGTATTCATGCCCGCATTATTGTTCAGGAATTCATAAAAGAATCTAAAGGTATTGACATTCGCGCCTTTATCGTAGATGGTGAAGTAGTGGGTGCCATGAGACGGGAAGCCACTCGGGAAGGTGAATTTCGTTCCAATCTCCATCGGGGTGGTGTGGCCACTGTGGTTAAACTTTCACGCGCAGAAAAAGCAACTGCTGTTGCGGCTGCAAAAAAAATGGGACTGGGGGTGGCCGGTGTAGATATGCTTCCCAGTAAACGCGGTCCCCTTATTATCGAGGTTAATTCTTCACCCGGCCTGGAAGGAATTGAAGGAGCAACCCAGATTGATATTGCCGGAAAAATTATCCGGTACCTGGAAAAGAATGCCGGAAAACATAAAATACAAAAAGATAAGATTAACGCTTAGTATAGGATATCGTCTAATCGGTACCTGTTAATTAACCATGCGCATAATTAAAATTGCAGACCAGGAAATCAGACCGGGTGAGTTTAAGGAAATAAAAATCAACATAGCCCGGCTGCCTTCCCATACGCTAATTGATACGCCCATTTATGTTTCGAGGGGATTGGAAGAGGGGCCTATCCTATCGCTGATGGCTGGAATGCATGGCGATGAAATTAATGGGTTGGAAATAGTCCGGAGAATTCTGGATGGAAGCCTTCATCAACCCAAACGAGGTACTGTTATCTGTATGCCGGTTGTAAACGTATATGGATTCCTGAACTTCTCACGTGATGTACCTGATGGCAAAGATGTTAATCGTTCCTTCCCGGGAAGTAAGAACGGTTCATTAGCCAGTCGGGTGGCCTGGCATATTACACACGATATAATACCTCATATTGATTACGGTGTTGATTTTCATACAGGAGGTGCCATGCGTACCAATTATCCTCAGGTACGCGCCATGCTTTCTGATGAAAAAAACCTGGAACTTGCTACGGCTTTTAATGCTCCGTTTACACTTGATGCACCTTTTCGTCCCAATTCGTTACGTAAGGAAGCCTCTAAGAAAGGTAAAAACATTATTGTATACGAAGGCGGTGAATCGTTGCGATTTGATCAGCATGCCATTGAAGAAGGCATTGCCGGTACGCTTCGCCTGATGAAACACCTGAATATGATTGATTGGGCCCCGGAAGCGAAAGAAGAAAGCCGGTTTATCTGGAGCTCAACCTGGGTACGGGCTAAACATGCCGGCTTGTTTCAATCGCTGGTGCAAAGCGGCCAGCTTGTACATAAAGGAGAATGGATCGGAACCATTACCGATCCGTTCGGTGAATTCAAAGAAAAAATCCTCGCCCCTGAAACGGCTTACGTAATTGGGCTGAATAATATTCCTGTTATTAATGCCGGTGACGCCCTGATGCACCTGGGTATGGATAATTTTTGCAAGCTTGACACCCGGAAAATTGAAGCCGACTAAAAATTTCGTTCCCAAGAATATCTTCCTGGCCTTATTATCCGGGTTATTACTTTACAACTGCGATCAGAAGAAACCAGAAAGTACAGCCGGCCACCAATCGCCCATTCGCATTGTTGGCATGATGCGTAATGTAATGATGAAGGGCGAACTGGCAGGTACTCTTAATCTTGATACCATTTCAAACAAGGAACATCTTTACGGCATGGGCCCGGTTGAATTTCTATCTGGTGAAATTTTAATCTGGGATGGAACAAGTTATGTGTCTGCCGTAACTTCAGACACCAGCATGAGGGTTACCAACAACTTCAATGTTAAAGCGCCCTTTTTTGCGTATGCACAAATAACCAATTGGAAAGAATACGTTCTTCCTGATAGTGTTCATTCCATGAAGCAACTCGAGTCCTTCCTTTACCAATCCTTTAAAGATGCTGAACAACCATTCTTCTTCAAACTAACCGGTTCGATTGATCATGCATCTATACATGTGGTTAATTTACCGGCAGGCCGTAAGGTTCGTTCACGTGAAGATGCGCATGAAGGAAAACGTTCGTATACCCTTGTGGATAAACCTGCGGAAGTACTAGGCTTCTTCTCTACCGGGCATCAAACCATTTTTACTCACCACGACAGTTTTCTCCATATGCACCTGATTACTACAGACAAAAAATGGATGGGACATCTAGACGAGCTTATCATAAACCCGCAAAAGATCAGCTTATTAATTCCGAC
>JALOMY010000077.1 GCA_025455225.1 Cyclobacteriaceae bacterium
GCCATGCTTTCTGTAAATGCTGCGAACATAAATTATAATGCTGGTACATTTACTTATGAGTTTGGTGGTAAAATGTATGGGGGTACCTATCACACCACGAACGGAATTGTAACCTCTACAGCTACCTCGTTAGTAATGCAATCAGTGACAGGAGGTTGGAAGCAGATTGGGGATCTTCGAGTTAATGATTATGAAAAATCTAATAGTCCAATCGGAAATTTTATTACAAATCATTTAGAATTCGAAATGAGTGGTCAATTTACTTTTGGGGCTCAAGCAACGATTGTACCCTCACCAAAAGGACTACTACCGCTTCCATATTCGAGAGGGTCAGAACTTTCATTTGATGTTAACTTAGGATCGGTTGTCTTATTAGGTGGTAGTTATAATTCAAATAAGGGAAAAAATAAGACAACAATAGATGATACAAATTTTGTTCAAAGCTTTGGAATTTCATTTCGTGGATTCAGCTTAGATGGCGAGAGAATACTTAGTCCATTCGGTAAAAATGATTCATGGGCAATTGGTCTTACTTTCAAAGGATGGGGAATGGAGTATAATAGCTCTAACGAGTTAAGCGTTGGATACATGCCAAAGTTTAAATGGGCATTAGGTATTGGTGCACAAGTATCTCCGAAAGCAATAATTAAATATTAAAAAATGATAAAAAAGATAATATCTCCTAAGCATTTATACTATACAATTTATTTTGCGTTGGTATTAGTAATTATTTTTCTGTCAATATTACAATTGAACTTTGTCTCTAATTTTGAAGTTCGAGGGATAATTTTTGGAGGTACTGCGTGGACAGTTTTCTTGATTATTCTTATAAGATATTCTTACAATTATATTTTTCTGGATATTACTATTGATCCATTAATTCGATATGGGAACATTTCCTTTTTGAAATTTAGTGAATATGATAAAATCGGTTCAATCAGAAAAATATCAGAAAGAGTATATGAAATTAAAATTGATGAAAGAAAATATAAGTTTTTCTCATCTGATGATGAAGTGAAAGAATTATTAATTGAATTAGATTTAAAGTTAAGCTAATTTCACCCAACTACTGCAAGTTTAGCAAAGCGTAACTTGTGGTAATGATTAGTGCAAGTTTTTAACTTGCACTATGAGCGTATTGGTTTACCAACAAAGGACCTATTACCCCAATTGGCGCAAGCGTCCGCTTGTACTTCATTTGAACTCATTTGAGGACAATAAAATTTAGAAGAATAGGAGATTTTACCTATTTCGTAAAACGGTTATTAGCTATACCTTTTATCGTTAGATCAGCCATTGTTTAAGCCGTGTAGAATTAGAAGGGGAGTAATAACAATGTTTTGATATACTAACCCGTTTAATGAAGCTTCAAGTTGTAAATAACGTGTGCAGCATAAGTCAAACACCTGCTTTAAGCGGATTGTTATGTTCAATTATCTTACTCGTAGCCCTATTAGCCTTTATTAACCAAGCATCGGCCCAGCAACCATCAAACATAATTTCTGGTTATGATTCGCTAATCGATACTAAACTGAAGGCATTTGATTCTTTACAAGTGAGTTCATCCAGGCAATTTAATGCGCTAAAGGATGAATATGATTCTTTTAACAATCATCTAAACTCAGCCACTGCTAAACTTCAACATCAAATGGATAGCCTGCAGGGTCTTGGTGAATCATGGCAACCGTATCAGTCTAAATTAGATAGTCTCCGGTCAGTCCATGAACGTAAACTCTCCAACCTTGTTAACCGGGCTGATTCATTAAGGAGCAATGTAATTCAACATATAGAGGATTTGAAGTTGCCCGGAGAGTTATCGTCTTTGGCAGTACCGTTTACCCAAACGTTGAATGAATTTGATATTACCCTGCCTGATGCATCATTCAATTTTACATTGCCTGATGAAATTAAAATTCCGTCTTTTCGCGTAAATGAGCTGAGCAATTCCCTTCCGGGAATTCAGGACAAGAACTTGCCCGGAGTTAGTAGCGAATGGAAAAGCCGGATTGGTGACTTAAGCCAGGTAAATGGAGTTGCTACCGATTTACCGTCAACTGAACAGATCCTCAAAGCAGTTGAGGGTAAGGCAAGTGAAGAATTTATTGAGCAGATCGGGGCTCTTCCGGAAATGCCTTCCATTCCATCTACAGAGCAGGAGACTAAAGCAATGATGCTCGATCAAGGTAAGAATGAATTGGTTAATCATTTTGCGGAGCAGCAGGAAGTACTGCAGGAGGCAATGAATCAAATCAGTTCGTTGAAACGGAAATATTCAAGTGTGCAGAGTATCTATCAGATTAATAAACGATCACGAAATGCTATGCATGACCGACCGTTTGTTGAACGGTTAGTTCCCGGCCTTTCAATTCAGTTCCAGCAACGTAATGAATACTGGGTTGATTTGAACCCTTATTTAGGCTATCGCTTTAACGGACGCTTAACAGCAGGTTTAGGATGGAATTATAGAATAGCTTATAATTTTGATGCGCGTCAAATAAACAAGGCATCTACAGTTTATGGTATTCGGCTCTATGGTGAATATGAAATAAAACAGGGTATTAAACCACGCCTTGAAATCGAGTCAATGAATACTCCGGTAAGAACATTACCAGACCAAAAGTACAATCATCGGGAATGGGTCTTCAGCGCCATGGTTGGCTTAAAGAAAGAGTATCGGATTTCAAAACAAGTACTCGGCAATGCCCAGGTGTTATACAATCTCTACAATCCGGATTATAAAAGCCCCTATGTAGATCGTTGGAATCTCAGGATGGGGTTCGAGATGCATTTGAAAAGGAAAGCGCATCCGAACTAGGTAATATCAAAAAATTGAAAATTAATCCACTTATGAACGAGTGTCCTTACCAAAACTCCAGAGTTACGCTTGTGCTTTGAAAGGTCAGAAAGTTAGTTGAGCAACCCTTGTTGGTGAAGAACACCAACAAGGGCTAGGCAGGCCCTGTGGGAGACTCTGCGATGACTTAAGGGCGAGAAACAGAGAGTGGCAACGTATTCATTCATTTCAAACCGCTATAGCCAATTTTGTTTCCAGTGGATTATAAAATTGGCTGAATGGATGGTCAAGTTCAAGAGCGGTTTTGTTTTTCAAAAAGGCCAGCCGCTCTTCAAACGATACGTGTTCAGCTGGAAGTATATTTACCAACGGTTTGAAAAAGGCATTCAATTCTTCATTGTGATCAATACTTCGCTGTTCCTTAATGTTAACGTGTGTGAAGTCAGACCAGATCAGCGCTTTCAGTAAAGTCATGGTATTGTTCCACATGCGCATTTCAACACGCAGGCTTCGCTTATTCCATTGAATGATACAGGATTGAATGGTAACGGTTTCCATTACGGAAGCCGGCCGCAGATAGGCAATCTGGTTTCGGGTGGTATGCCAGGCAAGTCCTTTCTCGCGAGCCAGTTCATACAGATTAAATCCATGATCCTGCATTAAGTGATCTTCGCGTGCATTCAAAAAGTAATCAATGTAGCGGGCGTTATTCAGATGCTGAAAGGGATCGCAATCGGCAAATCGGATAATGGATTTGCTTTCGGATACAAGCGTGGTGGTTTTCATGGCGTTCATGGTTGAATTTGTTTTTCGAACCTATGCCATGAACCGGGCCAGTTGAAGAAAGTGCGTTTTCAGGTCGAAATCAGGAAGTCAATCCAACGAAAAATCGTAATTCCTGAAAATTCGTAAACCCGGATTATGAAATATCGATGGTACCTGAGTGTATTATACTTCCAGCAGGTGCTTGATGTCTTTTTCATGTCCGTAAATCACCATGATATCGCCTTCGTTTAATCGGGTTTTGGGTGAAGCCACACCCTGAACGAAATTAACCAGCTTGGGTTGACCCAATAAGTTGATCTCTTTGGTTCGTTTGATGGTGGTGAGCACCACCAGGTTGTGATTTCTTCTAAACCCAATTTCCTCCAATGTTTTTCCAACGTATTGAGCGGGTACATTGACTTCTACAATACTGTATTCTTCGCTTAACTCAAACGAGTCAACAATGCCCCGCATGATTAACTTCTTGGCCCAGCGCTCTGCGGTTTCTTCTTCCGGGTGTACAATTTCATCCACACCCATGGCCTGTAATACGGTTTCATGCAACGGAGTAATGGCCCGGCTGATCAGGCGCTTCACATTCAGGTTTTTTAAAACGGCTGTTGTCATGATGTTGGCTCCCTGGTTTTCGCCAATAGCCACAATGACAATATCAGTATCCTTTAACGGTAACCCCGACATGGTAAATTGATCGGTTGAATCCATGCAAATGGTATGGGTAATTTTCTCCTTGTGCATTTCAACCTTGGTCATGTTGTTATCGATGCCGATTACTTCATGTCCTTCTGCGGTTAATTTCTGCCCCAGGGAGGCTCCGAAATTCCCTAAACCAACAATCAGGTACTTCATTTTATTCATCTTAGTTAATAATGATTTCTTCTCCCGGATATTGATAGGCCTTGTGTTTAACTTTGGCAACCAAAGCAATCAGAAGGGTTAACATGCTTACACGCCCGATAAACATAACAACCATAATGATCAATTTACTTATTGAACTCAGGCCTGCTGTTATACCTAGGCTTAATCCTACGGTACTGTAAGCTGAAAACGATTCAAAGGCAATACTCATTAAATCCTTTTCGCTGTCGAAAAAAGCAATCAGAAAAATGGACATTCCTATAACAATGAGTGAAAGTGAAATGATTGCGAATGCCCTTCGAACTGAAATATCGGCAATCTCCCTTCTGAATACTTCAATCCGGTTTTTTCCTTTGGCCAGGCTTATGAAGTTCATGGTAGCAATGGCGAACGTGCTGGTTTTTATACCACCCCCGGTTGAGATGGGGGAGGCGCCAATCCACATTAAGAGAAAAATAAACATGATGGTTGAGAAATGCAGGGAAGCGGTATTTACTGTATTAAATCCGGCTGTACGTGGAGTTGTGGCGCCAAAGAATGCCGTAATCCATTTCCCAATGCCATGATGTTCGGCCAGGGTGTTGTTTTGTTCAAAAAAATAAAAAAGAACGGTGCCCGATAGTGTAAGAATTAAAGACGTAATCAATACAATTCGTGAATTAAGGTTAATCAGCCAGGGTGTATAGGTGTATTCTTTGATATTAAGTAAGGCATAAATTCTTCCTGCTACTATTTGTTTCATTACCCGATACAGGTTAAACACAATCGGAAAACCGATGCCGCCAATGATGAATAGAGCAGCGATAATTATATGCATCGGATAATTGAAGCGAAACGCCTGTTCGTATAGACTGTTGGGTAACGTTGAAAATCCAGCGTTGCAAAACGATGAAATACTATGAAATACAGCGAAGAATATTTTTTCCGTAATGGAATCACTAAACCGTGAATCGAGCGTTAAGTAGATTAGAATTGCTCCCAGGCCTTCAATATAGAAAGTTACCAACAGGATCTTTTTCAAAACATCGAATACTTCACCTATTTTTTTAGAGCTTGTGATGTCGCTCAATATCAGTTGATTTTCAAACGAACTACCGCCCTTGAAAAAATAACTGAAGTAACTGGCAAACGTCATGATACCTAAGCCACCAACCTGGATCAGAATTAGGATGATGGTCTGTCCAAGCACTGTAAATTGTGTTCCTGTATCCATCACAGTTAATCCGGTTACACAAACGGCACTGGTCGAGGTGAACAAGGCATCGATTAACGATATCCCTGAAATCGTTGCTCTCGGTAATAACAGGAGGAATCCACCCAGAATGATAATGCTCAGGAAGCTGATGATGAATAATTGGGCAGGATTCAGAACCGTGCGCTTTATATCAAGCTGTACGGCTGAAAACTCACGAATGAAGGTTAGAAAAATAGCAGTAACTGTCCATGATTTGGCATTGAGAAATGAAACCGGAGAGGATTCCGGTATGAAGTGCAGATGAACAGCAACGATGAATGAAAAAAATAATACGCTGAAAAAATCGAAAAGCAAGATCCGTATGAATGGATTCTCCGTTTTTCGAAGATGCCTGGAAACTGTAGCAAGAATAGCAACGATAAGGGTTACCAGATAGGCTTTATCAATTGCGAATTGTATGGCATGGGTCTGTTCGAAGCCCAGGTCATAAATTACAATTAACAGGGTAAACAGGCTTAACCAAAAAGGTATTGTTTTAAAACCCTTAAACGGGATTTTATGATATTCAGAAATTTTCAACGTGAAGCCAACAATCCGGTTTGAAAGAATGGATTTAAATCAAGGCAAATAAAGATAATGCAAAAGTGACTTTTCTTTACCTCAGAGCTTAAATTAAAATAAGAATCTGCTTTAAGCAGGTATCGCTCCCTTTTCTTCGAGGTGATTCCACACCAGGCTGCTCGCCCCCAAAATAGGAGCGGATTGATTCTGAAGTCCGGAAGGAAGAATTTTTACCTTGCCCCGGAAAAGGGGCATCAGGTTGGCCTCCATATGCTTGATGGTAGGCTTGAAGATCAGGTCTCCGGCTAATGATAGCCCGCCAAATAAAAAGATCGCTTCCGGATCGGTATGTACTACCGTTTCTGCGAGCTTAATGCCGAGTATACGGCCTGTGTATTCAAATGCTGCGCGAGCCACCACATCGCCCCGTATCGCTGCATCGGTAATCATTTTAGTGTTCAGGTCTTCGAAACTGATGCCGCGCAATTCACTGGGCTCCAGATGATCGGCCAGAAGTTTATACACCGAACGTTTAATGCCGGTTGCCGAAACATAGGTTTCCAGGCAGCCGCGCTTGCCGCAGTTGCAGTAGCGGCCCGCATAGTTCACGGTGGTATGACCTAATTCACCGGCTATGCCGTGCTTTCCATTTATGAGTTGACCATTGGAAACAAAACCACTGCCAAGTCCTGTACCTAAGGTAATTACAATAAAATCCCGCATGCCCTTGGCTGCACCGTAAACCATTTCACCAACGGCTGCTGCGTTGGCATCATTCGTAACCAATACAGGTACATTAAAGGGTTTATTGAGCATATCGGCCAGTGGAATGATTCCCTTCCATTTCAGATTGGTGGCGTGTTCAATGGTTCCTTTGTAGTAATTGCCATTGGCAGCGCCTACACCAATGCCTACCAGGTTATGATCCCCATTTAATTTGGCCAATGCCTCCCGTAATGCATTAGAAAGGGTATCAACATAGTCGGTAATCTCATCGGAATCCTGCGTGGAGATTTGATCCTGTAACAAAACATTTCCTTTACGGTCTACTATACCGTATTTGGTGTTCGTGCCACCGATGTCGATGCCAATGGTTACTTCGGTCATCAGATTGAAAGAATTTTAGCGATGCGCATCATTTCCTCGTCAATGTCATGGGGACGGTTCATGATCGAATCGAACTGATTAAAGATAATTTTATTATCGCGAATACCCACCATCGCATCATTTACGCCATTCAATAATCCTTCAACCGCAGCAAGCCCCATTTTACTGGCCAGTACACGGTCGAAATACGTAGGGGCACCGCCACGCTGCAAATGACCCAGGATTGTTACTTTAATATCGAAATAAGAAGATCGTTCGGCAACTTTTTTTGCCAGCTCATTGGCTCCGCCAATCGTTGATCCTTCAGCAATTACAACCAGGTTTGATTTCTTATTGGTCAGTTCTCCGGCAGTTAATAATTTGAATAAATCATCGAAGGTTGTTCCGTCTTCCGGTATGATGATCGCACCGGCTCCACCGGCAATGCCGCTGTTCAAGGCAATGTAACCGGAGTTACGACCCATAACTTCGATAAAGAATAATCGGTCATGCGACATGGCCGTATCCCTGATTTTATCGATGGCATCAACGGCTGTGTTGGTAGCGGTATCAAAACCAATTGTATAATCGGTACCGGCTATATCATTATCAATTGTACCCGGTATGCAGATGCAGGGAATCTTGAACTCCTGGTAGAGCTTGTGTAAGCCCGTGAAGGTTCCGTCACCTCCAATGGCGATCAGGGCATCAATGCCTTCCTTTCGGAGATTCTCATACGCAATTTTTCGTCCTTCCGGGGTTTTGAATTCCTCGCTGCGGGCCGTTTTCAGGATGGTTCCTCCACGCTGAAGTATGTTGCCTACGGAACGGGCTCCCAGTTTAACCACATCACCGGCAATCATGCCCTCATAGCCTTGCATGATGCCGAAGACATCCTTTTTATAATAAATACCTGCGCGTACTACAGCCCGTATGGCGGCATTCATTCCGGGTGCATCTCCGCCTGAGGTGAAAACTCCGATTCGCTGTATGGTTGAGCTCATGAAAATTTATAAAACCGCCAAAAATAGCAGTTCAAAACGACTTATTTAATGCCGGCTATCCGATCCTGATTTCAATCGTTTGAAATGGTTGATGAGACCATTTGTAGAAGAGTCGTGAGCGGTGATTTCACTGTCTGAAGTGAGTTCCGGCAATATTTTCTTGGCCAGGGCTTTTCCCAATTCAACTCCCCATTGATCAAAACTAAAGATATTCCAGATTACACCTTGCACGAAAATCTTGTGTTCATACATCGCTATAAGACTGCCTAATGTATAAGGTGTAATTTGCTTTACCACGATGCTGTTCGTGGGTTTATTGCCTTCGAAAACCCGGTAGGGCAGATGAAAGTGAATTTGCTCTTCAGACATACCTGTCTGCTTAAGTTCCTGGTGAACTTCTTCTTCTGTTTTGCCGCGCATAAGCGCTTCGGTTTGGGCAAAAAAATTGGAAAGAAGTTTATGGTGATGATCGCCTATCGGGTTGTGCGTAAGTACCGGTGCAATGAAATCACAGGGAATCATCTTGGTGCCCTGATGAATTAATTGATAAAAGGCGTGCTGACCGTTTGTGCCCGGTTCTCCCCAGATAATCGGACCGGTTTGATAACTCACAGGTTGTCCGTTGCGATCAATGGATTTACCGTTGCTTTCCATATTGCCTTGCTGAAAGTAAGCCGCAAATCGATGGAGGTATTGATCATAGGGAAGGATAGCCTCAGAAGCGGCACCATAAAAGTTGTTATACCAGATGCCAATCAATGCCAGCAGAACAGGAATGTTTTTGTCAAACGATTCATTCCTGAAATGATTATCCATGGCATGCGCTCCGCTTAACAGTTGTTCAAAGTGGTCATTACCAATTGTGCAGGCAATGGAGAGTCCGATGGATGACCATAAAGAGTACCGGCCCCCAACCCAATCCCAGAACTCAAACATGTTATTGGTATCAATGCCAAATTCAGCAACCGCTTTCTTGTTGGTTGATACTGCTACGAAATGTTTTTCTACCAAACCTTTTCCACCTGTTTTATCCATAAACCATTGCTTCGCGCTTTCCGCATTGGTCATGGTCTCCTGTGTTGTAAAGGTTTTCGATGCGATTATGAAGAGGGTGGTTTCCGGATTGATTCGTTTGAGCACTTCAGCGAGATGGGTTCCGTCCACATTGGAGACAAAATGCGGAGTGATGGTGGTCCAGTAGGGGCGAAGAGCTTCCGTTACCATGTAAGGCCCAAGATCAGATCCTCCGATTCCAATATTTACAATGTCGGTAATAGATTTTCCTGAATAACCTTTCCAGGTTCCCTCGAGTAAAGAAGTTGAGAATGAATTGATTTGTTGCAACACCCGGTTAACATCGCCCATTACATCTTGTCCGTCTGCCAGCATGGGTGTATTGGATCGGTTACGTAAAGCGACATGCAAAACCGAACGGTCTTCTGTCTGGTTGATCCTGGAACCTTTGAACATGGCTTCTATGCCTGCTTTGAGTTCAGTTTCTTCTGCCAGCTGAAGTAACAATTGAATCGTTTCTCCGGTGATTAAATTTTTTGAGTAATCCAGCAATATATCTTCAAAACGGATTGAGAATTTATTGAACCGGTCGGGATCCTGATCAAATAATTCACGCATATGGGTGGCCTGCATCATCATGAAATGCATTTCCAGTTTTTGCCTTGCGGAATGTGTTT
>JALOMY010000331.1 GCA_025455225.1 Cyclobacteriaceae bacterium
TACAATGTGGCCTCCGGCACATTAGCTGTCTACAACCGGTGGGGTGAGTTGGTATACCAAACAACTAACCTGGAGTATGGCTGGGCTGGTGGTGAATGCTCTCCGGGTGTGTATTACTGGATGGTTCGCTACCAGGGCACAAACGGTAAGAGTTACTTTCAAAAAGGAACGGTGCAGTTGGTTCAATAACTGTAGAATCTTATCAGACCTCAGTTGGAAGAAACGATGTATCCAGGTAATACCGGTTCAGGTCGTTCGGGTCTATGTAAATATCAATCATCTTCTTGTCATCAATCCATTGAACCGGATCAAACCAGATGTGATCGCTTTTAAATTCATACTGTTTGTTGGATGCGGAATCGTGATACTCACAAATAATAACATACGGGCTTCGGCCATTTACTTTAAACGATTTATCAAGTACAACCTGACTTACCGGCAAACTGGTTTTTCGTCCTTTACCGTACGTAAACAAATCGCGCTTCGCCTGCCATCTTCTTACTTGTTTTAAACCACCTGTATATCCTATAGCTCCGAAGACTAAAGCAAAAAAGGCCGGGAAAAGAGGAGGCAGCCAAAGGTTTATAAAGTTTTTTACCTCGGCTTGGTCCGGATGATCGGGCGGGAAAATAACGGTTAGCTCATCACCATCTTCCACGGAAATATCATCCGTGTTTAATTCAAGTTGACGCGACTGTCCGTAATAATCAAATGTGATTGCAGGAACACCATTCAACATAGAAACCTTGCCTTTACTTTCTTCCCAGCCCGTTACTTTTTCAAGTGATGAATAGAGCAGAACGAAGGATATCAGCCCTGCAATGGTTCCAATGGCTGCGAAAACCCCATAGAAAATAGGATAGGCTTCATTCAGTTTTTTTATTACTGAATTTACAGAATTGCTGAAAATCAACCGGTTGAATGGGTAACTAAAACCAAATTACCCTAACATTCGTTAGCCTGCTTATAATTTATCTTTTATCTTGCAGCCGCTAACCAAAATCAGGTCAATTATGGTCGAAACAATGAAAATAGCTGTAAAGCGGGTCAATACTTCCCGTATTACAGAGGTGGATTTTACCAATATCCCTTTTGGAAAGATTTATACCGACCATATGTTTATGGCCGATTACAGGAACGGTGAATGGAATAATTTCCGGATCATTCCGTATGGTTATATGCCCATAAGCCCGGCCACACCGGCCCTGCACTATGGCCAATCTATTTTCGAGGGCATGAAAGCTTACCGCGGACCTGATGGTGAAGCTTTGGTTTTCCGTCCGCAAGACAACTGGAAACGGATGAACATCTCAGCCGAACGGATCTGCATGCCCGAAATCCCGGAAGAGTTATTTATGGAATCGCTTGCAACCCTGATTGATCTCGACCGCGCCTGGATTCCGGATACAAAAGGAGCTTCACTTTACATCCGGCCGTTTATGTTCTCTGCGGATGAGTATATCGGCATTAAGCCGTCTGAGTCGTTTACATTCATGATTATCCTGAGTCCGGTAGGTGCCTATTATTCCACACCGGTTAAGGTGCGAATTGAAACCCATTACACCCGGGCAGCCCAGGGTGGAACCGGGTATGCGAAAGCAGGTGGAAATTACGGTGGTGCCATTTATCCGGCTAAGCTTGCACAGAATAAGGGATACCATCAATTGCTTTGGACCGATGCAAAAACCCATGAGTACATCGAAGAATCCGGAACCATGAATGTGATGTTTGTGATCGATAACGTTCTGGTTACACCCGCGCTTAGTGATTCCATCCTTGCCGGTATTACCCGCGACAGTGTTTTACAAATGGCCCGTAAGTGGGGAATGAAAACCGAGGAACGGAAAGTTTCGGTAAAAGAGATTATTGAAGGCATTGAAAGTGGTAAAGTAACCGAAGTTTTTGGTGCCGGAACAGCCGCTACCATCGCCCCGATTGAACTCATTGGATATAATGGTAAGGACTACTATCTTACACCGGTTGAAAAGCGTGAATTCTCCAACAAAGTTTTAGCCGAGCTGGAGGGTATCAAGCGAGGGCTTAAACCGGATCCGTTTGGATGGGTTGTAAAAATGTAATCATTACCCTGTTTCTATTTCTTGCAGTTTTGACGCTGCGGGCGCAGCAACCTCGTCTTGCTGTAATCAAGGGCGATAAACGCATTACCTATTTTAAAGAAGGTGATCTTATTCGTTTTAAACGAAGTGACCGCGATCATTTTACGAAAGGATTTATCGGAGGTCTTACCCAGGACTATCTTCGCATTCAGGATGACACAACCTTTATTTCACAAATAGAAAAAATCGATTTGAGCGGAGGGGAGAATACAGGTTTCAAAACCCGCATCATTGGTGGCACTTTTATATTGGCAGGCAGTTTACTTTTTGTGGGCGACCTGATCAACGAAACTGTAGTTAACGATAATGAGTATAAAGCCGATGCAGCCGTTATTACAGTCTCTGCCGTGTTAATCAGTACCGGGGTCATTATGCAGTTTGTCAATAACGATATATTCAAAATCGGAAGAAGAAAAAGAATTGTCGTACTTCAAGAGTAAGTATGGATTGTGTTCCAATCATCTGACCCAGCATGTTTTCCTTCACACAATCCTCCCGGATAATAGTTACGTGTAATAAACGCCTGGCATCTTACCTTCAGCAGGAGGTAGAGGAGTTAGGTTTTTTTCCTGAACGCGTGTTCCAAACGGGTGTTGAGCTTCAGGGAAATGTGAACGATTGCATCAAATTGAATCTGAACCTGCGATGTGCCAGCCAGGTATTGTTTTCATTAAAGCAATTCAAAGCCAGTAATGCCGATCGGCTGTATCAAAACCTGGTAAATTATCCGTGGGAAAATCTGCTGGATAAAGACGGTTATTTTTCGGTTACCAGCAATGTGAATAATCCGAGCATTAACAATGAACTGTTCGTGAATGTGAAAGTGAAAGACGCCATCGTTGATCGCATGCGGAGGCAAACCGGTAAGCGACCTGACTCCGGACCTGAACTGAACCGGGCGGTTATTCATCTTTACTGGAAAGACAACGATGCAGAAATTTTTCTCGATACATCCGGTGAAACGCTTTCGAAACACGGTTACCGGAAAATTCCGGGACGAGCACCCATGCTGGAGGCGTTGGCCTGTGCTACCGTGATGGCTTCGAAATGGGACAGGTCTTCGCCTTTTATAAATCCCATGTGCGGATCGGGCACCGTTGCCATTGAAGCAGTCTTGCTGGCCACCAACCGCAAGCCCGGATTATT
>JALOMY010000332.1 GCA_025455225.1 Cyclobacteriaceae bacterium
TTTTTAAATGCCTTTTGAAATACGCGGTGAAGGGTATCGTATGAATAATTCGCATCGGGTGAATGCAATACATACCTTCCGTTTTGAAACCATACCTCAAGTTCACCACTTATAGCACTCGATCGTTTCTCAACAAGAGTGCCCGAAACGTAACTAATCAGTTTGCTTCCTAATGATTTCACTTTTTGTTGAACATCCGCTTGAAGAAATCGGCAGAAGCCTTATATGCACTCAACCAGTTTTTATGCAATAGAAATCCGTGAACTTCATCCGGAAAAATGACCTGCTCAAAATAAACGCCTTGCTCTCTCAGGCTTTCAGCCAGGCTTACGGTTTCACTAAACGGAACGTTACGATCGTCATCACCATGAATAAGAAGCACCGGTGAACGCCAGCCTTTTATAAAATTCAGCGGTGACGACTCAAAGGCCATCCGTGCAAATGCCTGATTCTTCTCAGCATTGTATGAAGGAACAAAATTCCGGATCACCATATTCCAGTCGTGTACACCGTGAATATCCACACCACACGAAAACAACTCGGATGCTCGCGCCAAACCTAGTGCCGTTAAATAACCTCCATATGAACCTCCCCATAGCCCGATCTTCTTTGGGTCTACATCAGGACGCTGCGCCAGGTACAAACCTGCTCCTTCTACATCCCGGTATTCACTGGCACCGGTTGCCCCGTAATCCAGCGCTTCGCGGAATTCCATTCCGTAGCCGATGCCGCTTCGGTAATTCAATGATAGAACAACATATCCCTGGCTTGCCAAATATTGATTAAGCGCATATGCATTGTGATAATATTGACTGTAATGAAAGCCGAGTACCATCTGCCTGCGTGAACCTCCATGAAAGAAAACAACAGCAGGTCGTTTGTCACCGGCTTTTGCTCCTTTTGGAATAAAAAGCTGTCCCGGTATTTTCATCCCATCGGTTGCTGTTATAAAAACAGCTTGTGGTGAAACCAGCTCCTTCTTCGGAAAGGTGGCCGGAAATAAATTCGAGGCAATCATCCTGGCCTGGCCGTTGGCAGAAAGTACATGCGGCCATGCAGCAGTTACGGCATCAGTACGAAGGCAAACCAAACCAGCTTCGGTTTCTACCGGAGAATATTCTATTCCTTCACCAACTGACATTGGCTGCAACTTGCCTCCATCTAACGGAACGCGAAGAATATGCCTGCGATCACTATCACCTATGTTTGTTGTTATAATGAGGCTGTTTCCATCGCGGGAAACAACTACGCCTTCAACTTCTCCCTCACCCGGTGTGAGTAATTGGGCTTCACCTCCATTTACAGAAACACTATAGAGTTGTTGCCACCCATTTCTCTCCCATGGAAAAATCAATCGATTACCGATCCATAGCAATAAGTTATCAACCATTGGAAAACCCTGATGCAACAAGCTGCCCATTCCAGGTTTTGCACTCCACACTTCAGTTGATTTTCCTGTGTTAAGATCGACCCTGCGAATAGACCACGGATGTCCTTCCCGTTCGGGCATAAATGGCAACCGGTTCCGAACGAAAGGCGTACGAATAAATGCTATCTGCTTACCATCACCTGACCAAACCGGATGGGCATCACGATCAACGCTTGTATCGAGGAATTCAACTGTACGGGTAGACAAGTCAAAGACACCAATAAAGGAATGATCCCCGCGGCTGCTCACGAAAGCGATCTTGGTTCCATCGGGCGACCATCGAATGCTATTCTGGTTACCGCGCGCATGAAATAGTTTTTTTCCTTTTCCGGCTGAATCAATTTTTACCAGCCACACTTGGCCGCTGTTCAAATACGCAATGCTTTTATGATCAGGTGCTACTTTAGGGTAATAGCCTGTGGCCAATTTTTTCAATTCGCTTCCATCAGCATTCATTATCCAGATGGACCGGTCAACACCAGGTTGAAGTGCAACTGGGTTAGGTAATTCTCCCTGACTGTTCGGTGCACCGCCCCTTACAAAAGTGATCTTGCCATCGCGTAAAAAATCAATGGCGTTAATTTCCTGACCATCATCCAATGTAAAGTTGGTTACTTTCCGGGCTGCAAAATCCGGGGCATCGGCAACATAAATGTTTCGTTTACCCTCATCATTAAATACCCACGCAATTCGCTTACCATCACCACTTGCCGTAAGCGCAGTTGGATAAGGAACATTCAACAGGTTATCAATGGTAACCTGCGCGAACGCAGAACCGAATGCGATCATCCATGTTGCGAAAAGAATAGATTTCTTCATGCCTATGTTTAGTTAGCGTGTGTAACGAGACTGCCTGGTTTACTTCCAATTCTTTTATCAGGCGGTTGTCCACTTTTATAAAATACCTGTTTTGTGATCCTATTAAAATGAAGTTGATTCAGACAAAGAATTGGAGCAATACAACGATAAGCCACTTCCTTCATCTTAAAGAACTTTTCATGATTTACACTAAATCTACTAAAAGTTTTTGCGATATTTTTGACCTGAATATTGAATCAAGATTCATTCTTGAAGTCCGTCTTATTAATTCCCATTTGATATGCAGAATTTCGCTACCTGTTTTGTACTTATTGATTTAGGGTGTGAATGAGAAATGAATCTATGAAAAAAAATCATCAAAAATGCCTTAGTTGTGGATCCGTTGTAAACGGAAAATATTGCAGCGAATGCGGTCAGCCTTCCAGCACACATCGCTTCTCATTCAAGCAGGTTTTCACACAAGAAATGATCCATCGTGTTATTTATCTGGATCATGGCTTAATTTATTCAGTTAAAGAATTATTTAGCAGGCCGGGGCATTCTATCCGGGAATACATTCAAGGAAACCGCGCAAAACATTTTAACTACTTCTCGCTCTTGCTTGTTCTTATTCTCTTTGTTCACTTATTAGAGAGCTTTTCTGACTTTCATTTTACGGATCTCGTAGATACAAGCAAAAATGCAATTGAGCCCCTTGAAGCTTTTCGGCATAAGTATCCAAAAATGTTTTTTCTTTTACAGATCCCCATTTATGCCTTATTCAGCTTCCTCATATTCCGTAAGGCACACCAAAACTATTCAGAGCATTTTGTTCTTAATGCCTACAAATCTTCCGCACTATTAGTTCTTAATTCACTTTTCATTGTCTCAACTATCTTTATTCACAAAATCGAAACAATTCGTGAAATCAGTCAGATAAACACAATCCTGGTTCTTGCATACGGAACCTGGTTTTACTTTCAATACTTCTCTGTGTTTGGTTATAATAAGATTTCG
>JALOMY010000078.1 GCA_025455225.1 Cyclobacteriaceae bacterium
TACACTCGAACAAGCCTGTCTTGATAAAGGGCTTAATGTAGAACAGGTAATCCGCGAACTGGAATCTCCCACCCACCTTAAGGAAACTGATTTACCCCTGGTTTCGTACCCGATTGACCTTATAATCGAGTACCTGAAGCATTCCCATTTTTTATTTATCAAACATAAGCTGCCTTACATCAGCCGCCTGGTTGAGACGTTCAAAGCAGGAAGTGCCGATTTCCAGCACATTGAACGTGATTTAAAAATTGTGCTTCCCTTGTTTGTTGAAGATTTCATTCATCATATCTACCAGGAAGAAGATACTCTGTTCAGCTACATCAAAGCCCTCGAACGCGCTTCAAAAGGTCAATACATTCCTACCAAACTCTACCAATTAATGGAACAATTTTCCATTCAAAAGTTCGCTGTTGAACATGAGGCGCACGATGATGAGATGACGGGCATCCGAAGAATCACAAACGATTACAAAATTTTACCCGGAACACCTTTGTCGGTAAAGATCATATACAACGAATTGCGGGAGTTTGAAAAGAACCTGATTACCCATGCCCGTATTGAAAATGAAATTCTTTTTCCGAAAGCCATGATCCTGGAAACCAAAGTAAAGCAGGCTTTCTTCGAGCGTATCCGCTTCAATTAAAATGGGACGTATTCTGGCTGTTGATTACGGAAAGAAACGCACCGGTCTTGCCGTTACCGATACGTTGCGCATTATTGCCACCGCACTTGAAACTGTACCAACCCAGGAATTATTAACCTACCTTAAATCGTATATCGCCCGTGAACCAATTGATGAGTTTGTTGTAGGCATGCCTCGTACCGTAAAGAATGAAGATTCTGAAATGGCTCCCTATGTCCGACAGTTTATTCAACAACTTAAAGATACCTTTCCGGGTAAGACCGTCCATGAAATTGACGAACGGTTTACTTCTTCCATGGCGCAGCGCGCTATGATTGAAGGAGGTATGAAAAAGAAAGACCGAAGAGTCAAAGGCAATGTAGACAAGATCAGTGCTGTGCTTATCCTGCAGCAATTTCTTGAAATGAATCGCTGAGATTTAATCTGTATCTTAGGGAAACTACCGGGTGAATTCCATTCCCCTTCATTTATGGATGACCTGATGCGGTACGGGCCGGTATGCATACTGGCGATAACTACTTTAGCGGGCATTCGTGTGTATTTTAACAATGCACCGCAACCGCTAAAAATGCTTTTTCACATCTGCCTGGTATTATTATTAATCGATGGATTTGGTTATTTCATCAGCGATGTTTTACGGGAACAAAATAAATGGCTGGCCAATCTATTTCTGATCTTCAGTATACTTTACGTGGCCAATATCTTCTTATTGATTCTTGAGCAGGAAAAAATAAAACTTACCATTCAGATTTTTTATGGTGCCTTTATCGTTTTTGCGTTCATCAACAGTTTATTTCTCCAGGGCCTCTCAGGCGTTCAGACTCTCACGTTCGTTATAGGTGGAGTCTTCATGATTTTTTTATCCGGTGCCTACTTCTGGCAACTGTTGGTAAGTCCGGATAATGATAGAATAACCCGCGATCCCTTCTTCTGGATGAGTTTCGGGTTACTTGTGTATTACGCAGGCAATGTTCCCTTCTATGGTATGTTTAATTATCTCGAGCGGAATTTTTATGATTTTACGGTTTTCTATCAAACGTATATATCCAATGCATTTGCTACCTTTCTATACCTTCTGTACCTGATTGCCTTTTTATGCAGGAAAAACTATCCGAAGTCGTATTAATCCTCATAGGCAGCACGCTTACGACACTGATTCTGGCAACCCTGATCATCCTGTCCGTATTTATTGGGCAAAGGCGCAAATTCCGGCACCGCAAGGAGCTGATTGAAATGAAAAGCAATTACGATAAAGAAGTATTGCGAACCCAGCTGGAAACGCAAATGCAGACTCTTGAAACCATTTCACGTGAACTGCATGATAATGTAGGAACCTTGATTTCGATGGCCATGGTACATTTGAAATCCACTGAAAACACACGGCAAACTACAGAAGCTAACCAGATGCTGGATGAAGCTATGGAAATTCTTCGGGATATTTCAAGGAGCATTAATCCGGATAACATTCAAAAGCGAGGTCTTTCCCAATCTATTCGAAACGAACTTGATCGTATTCGAAAATCCGGGCAATACAAAACGAATTTTACCAGCGAAGGTGTTGAGTTTGCCATTGATCCTCAAAACCAGGTTATCCTGTTTCGAATCATTCAGGAAGCTTTGAACAATATTCTGAAGCATGCCCGTGCCAATGAAATTCAAATTTCACTAATTTTTAAGGAACCTAAGCTTTCTATTACAATAGCAGATAATGGGCAGGGGTTCCTATTTCAACCGGAACAAGGAGACTCAATCAGTCATTCAGGATTGGCCAATATGACCAAACGTGCCCGGCTGATTGGCGGATCGTTGGAAATTAAAAGTAAGCTGAATGCCGGAACAACCATTGAAATTCAATATCCGGCATTCATTACAGATCTTTCAAAGGAAAAATACCATAAATATGGTATGCATAAAGAACCTGTGAATACTGAACTTACCTCGTCATGAACCCAATAAAAACGGCTGTTTACGAAGACGATCCGAGGTACAGGGAATTACTAAGAACCATACTCAGCAGTTCGGATAAAATTACTCCGGTTTTTCTAACGGATAATTGCCAACAGGTTATTGGGGATACGCGAAAACATCAGCCGGATGTCATTATCATGGATATTAATCTGCCGGGAAAAAGCGGTATTGAAGGCGTAGAAGAAGTGAAGCGTTCTTTTCCGCAGACCAAGGTGATTATGCTAACCGTTTTTGAAGATGAGGATAAGATTTTTGCAGCGATTAAAGCAGGAGCAGACGGTTACTTATTAAAGAAAGATTCTCCCCAGAAAGTATTGGATTCAATACAAGATGTTTTTGAAGGCAAGTCATCCATGAATGGAATTATCGCCCGTAAAGTACTTGAATATTTTCATAAGAAACCCACCATTAAAAATCCTGAAGAATACAGTCTCACTAAGCGCGAACATGAGATCCTGGAGCTGTTAATGGATGGATTAACCTATAAAGAAATTGCCGACCGTTGTTCCATTTCTGTACAAACCCTTAACTCACACATCAAGAGTATTTATCATAAACTAGGAGTACATTCACGGGCGGAAGCCTCAGCCAAATTCAGGGGCAATTGATTACCCTCATTCGTAAGTTTTACGGATCTCATGTGATTTCAGGGTATTCTCCTCTTGCTCAACTAAATAATTCAAAGTCATAATATTTATGTGACCATTATATCGACCCTGATTTAACAGGGAAGACAATTCCGGTTGTGACGTAGTTGGGTATTACTCGTTAGTTGCTCATTCAACCTATTGATTGATTTCTATGAGATCCATTCTAAATATGATCTGCTTCTGATCGACTATACCAGAAGTATGGTATGAGCTTTACCATACTCATGGTAGTAAACCACAATCACATGCTCATTATCCTTAAAACTTGGGATGTTCCTCCCTGTACCACACATCTACTTTTACTCACGGTTAGCGCAACGAAGCAACACCGGAAACTAAAATGTAAATGTTATGAGTACCTACAACATCATCACCGCCATTTGCTTTATAAGCAGCATTGCACTTGAAGCTTTTCTGGATGCCAGGGAAAATCTTGGCTTGTATGAAAAAAAAGACACTCGGGCGAATATCATCCTTGCGGTTATCGGTGTGATTGTAAATCTAATAGCAAAAGGATTGATCTTTTCCCTTTTTCTGCTGGTTGAACCCCTGGCAGTCTTTGATGCAGGAAGGGGTGTTCTTTCGTGGATCGTACTCTTCTTGCTAACCGATCTGCACTTTTATCTTTTCCATTGGCTGGGCCATAAATCAAGATTTTTCTGGGCGATGCATGTTATTCATCACTCCTCACCCAGGTATAACCTCACTACTGCTATTCGCACTCCCTTTACCAATTGTTTTTTCCGAATTGCCTCTTTTACTCCTTTCGTTCTCATAGGCTTTGATCCCATAATGGTAGTCATTATGGATTCCCTTTTAATCTCATTCACTTTCTTCCAGCATACTGAGATGGTTAAAAAATTGGGATGGTTGGAATACGTTCTTAGCACACCTTCTCACCACCGGGTGCATCATGCCAGCGATGAAAAATACCTTGACAAAAATTTCGGTGGCGTCTTAATTATTTGGGATAAGTTGTTTGGCACCTTTAAGGAAGAAGAAGAACATCCAACGTATGGGCTGACCAAACCTTTAGACAGCAATAATGTTGTGCGGATTATTTTCCACGAGTGGATCGCCATGGCGCATGATGTACGGCATGCCCGGAATCTGAAAGAAGTTTTTGGTTATATATTTTTATATCCAGGGTGGAAACCCGGAGTGAAATCTGCAAAAGGAAGACAAACCTTTCTATTTCCTTCTGTCAAAAACGCAGCCATTATTGCGTTGTTTATCGGTTTATCATATTCCTTTATTAATGCCCAATCGCCAACCGACTTACTGAAAGAAGGACTGGTTGGAGAAGAAAGTCATAACGATCAACTGGCTTATCAATATTACTCGCAGATACTGGCTCTCAATCCCAACCACACCGAAGCCTTGTGGCGTGCGAGTCGCATACTATCCAATCAGTCTGGTCGAAGTTCCTTAAAAGCCGACAAGACTCGGTTTGCACAACAAGCTGATGAATTGGCCGTGAAGTCTATAAGGCTGAATCCGGGATGTAAAGAAGCACACCTTGCGCATATTATCGCACTTGGTTTGCTCTCGGAAGTTGCCTCCAGTCCATCAGAAAAATTGCAACATGCAAAAACCATTAAAGCAGAAGCTGAAACTATTGTGCAACTTGATTCATTATATGCGCCAGCCTATTATGTTCTCGGTAAATGGCACCTGGAAATAGCCAAATTGAATTGGGCTGAAAAGCTTGCCTGTAATGTGCTTTTTGGCGGAGTTCCCAAAGGTGCCTCCTACGAGAAATCGATTCAATACTTTGAACGCGCCATTACTCTTCAGCCCGGGTATATACTGTTTCATTACGGTAAGGCCTCTGCACTATACCACTCCGGTAAGTACGACCTGGCAATAGCAGTTCTTGAGAAAGCCCTTCGATTACCTCACACAGAACCGGATGATCAGGTTCGGCAAAAGAAATGTCAAAACCTTTTGAAAGAAACACGTCAACTGTATACAAAAGCATAAAATCATGAACTTATTTATAACCGGGGCAACAGGTTATGTTGGCCAGAAGCTTCTCAAGCGATTAATCAATCAGGGGCACACTGTTCATATCCTATGCCGCAGCATTCCCACAGGACCACTTTACGAAAATTCTCGTGTTCGGATTTTCCGGGGAGACTTGATGGATCGTAGCATTATTGAAACTGCCATGGAAAGTTGTGAACAAGTATATCATTTGGCAGCCTATGCCAGGGTATGGGCAAAAAATCCAAAAACCTATTTTGACACCAATGTAACCGGAACTGTAAACACTCTTGAAGCGGCCCTCCATCAGGGCATTCAACGACTGGTCTTTACATCGACAGGTGGTATTTATTGTGCAAACAAGGATGAAGTAATTACGGAAGAAACGTCCCGGACTCAGGATTTCTTTAATGAATATGAAAGTTCAAAATTCATCGCAGAAGAAAAAGTTCTTGAATATTCGAGAAAGGGATTGCACACGGTTATAGTTCAACCAACACGAATTTTTGGACCGGGATGTCTGACTGAAAGTAATGCCACAACAGCCCTTATAAAAAATTATATTTCAGGTGACTGGCATTTACTTCCCGGAAGCGGAAAGTCTATCGGAAACTTCACGTACATCGATGACGTGGTGAACGGACATCTGTTGGCGATGAAGTACGGCCAATCCGGGGAACGGTATATTCTTGGGGGCGAGAATGTCAGTCTAATCAATCTCTTTGAAATCATACAAAATCTTACCGGTAAGTATTATGCATTAATTCCGCTGCCTTATCCTTTCCTGGCAGCCTATGCATGGCAGGAAGAAAAACTGGCCGAATGGTTTGGGCAGCACCCCAGAATTACCACCAAGTGGATTAAACGGCTTACCCTGGATCTCCCCTACTCAAGTGAAAAAGCAATACGGGATTTAGGCTATTCCATTACGCCCCTGCAGCAGGGACTGCAACAAACACTTGACTGGCTTAGCCGCGATTACAAACTTCTTCTACAACCAACCTTTTAAATCATGATCTTCTCCATCTTTATCAGCTCACTGGCGGTTGCAATTAGCTTAATTATTCAGTTCGCTTCACCCTTTACTCAGCATGTTCTGCTGCGCAGAGTACTAGCTGCACCAGCTCTATTACTGCCGATATTTATAGAAGGCAAGGAACATATAAGTACCTGGATTAATCTTGCCAAACCTCAGGAAACCCTTTTTACCGCATTTATTTTCTCCGTGATAGCCTTGTTGGTTAACTACTTTCATTCTTCCAGCAAATCCCATCAGGCAATCTATCCGCAGTTGCGCTTAACCGATTGGCAACCGGGGATGTATATGATGAACATAGCAAGCTGGGTTATCTATTTATTGGCATATGAAGCATTGTTTCGTGGATATTTCTTTTTTGAATGCCTCACCATCTTGCCACTATGTCTAACAGTAGTTGTCAATGCAATTGTTTACTCAGCGGCTCACCTACCTAAAGGTCAGAAAGAAACACTTCTTAGTATTCCCTTTGGTGTTCTTTTGTGCCTGCTAACCTTTTACACAGAAAGCTTTTGGGCAGCCGCTATAATCCACATTTCCCTGGCACTTACAAACGATTGCTTCGCCATTCGCGCCAACCCTTCCATGAAAATTCATTTTCTCTCACTTAAAAATTAAGTCTATGGCTACCCAACCCTATGCATTAATTACAGGCGCCAGTTCAGGAATAGGTAAGGCACTTGCCTTTGAACTGGCCCGAAGGAAAATCAATGTCTTGCTGGTTGCCCTTCCGAATACCGGGCTGAGCGATGTTGTTAAACAGCTTGGAGACACGTTTGATATTGTATCGCATGGAATTGAATTGGACCTAACTATAGCCCAGGCTCCGGCCATTCTCCATTCCTGGTGTGTGAAAAATCATTTTGAGGTTAACATCCTGATCAATAATGCCGGCTTTGGAAACCTATGTTCATTTGAACAGACCGATCCAATGCTGATCAGTTCCATGATCAACCTGAACAGCAAAGCCATGGTCATGCTTACGCATCAGTTCATTCCCGAACTTAAAAAATTTGATAAATCATATATTCTGAACGTTGGCAGCCTCGCATCATTCATGCCCATCCCCAACAAGTCTGTCTATGCTGCCACCAAAAGTTTTGTATACGCATTCTCGTATGCTCTGCGACTTGAACTTGAACCTCATGGCATTTCAGTAAGTTGCCTTTGTCCCGGGGCCACACTTACCAGCACTCATGTGAATGAAGGAATTAGTAAGCTGAAGGTCGGGAAGAATTTCATTCAATTACCTGAATCGGTGGCTCATACAGCGGTAGACGGGATGATGAAAAACAAGTTCCGTATTATACCAGGTTTGCATAACCGTATTCTTTACTTTATCCGACAGGTATTACCGGAAACGGGTGTGCGATGGATTTTGCTTCGCATATTCAGCCGCCAAAAGGTAGATAAACCCATCACGAAAAAGAGATATCCTAAACCTGCCTGGTCGTTGGCTCCACTTGATGGATGGTTAAAATAAATATTGTAACTTATGACTACTAAGCATTTGATATGGCTGTTGATCGTACTCTCTAGTTTCGCATCAAAAGCACAAGTGATATATCCGACTAACCAATTTATGGATATAACTGTAGAGCATTACGTAAAGAACGAGCCATCAAAGTTTTGCAGTTTCGAACACAGTGGGCCAAGCAATTCAGGTATAGAAGTTTTAAAAAAACTGAAAGGTTATTCGTTTTCGTTACGTACGTGCCATGATAACAAAAGAGCACGGATTGAGATGAACGGTGAACAGTTTAAAGTTGGCGAAGTTGTTCTAGGCAAGTCAACCTATGCGGCATTACGATTAACCATTCAACTTTAGCCTTACTCAGAAGTAAATACTATACCAACCGAACCTATGGTTAGTTGAATTATGCTCGTTAAAGCAAATACTTTCATTTGCTTGCTTGTGTTCACCTTTTTGAACACCGAACATTCTTTTGCCCAAATGATTACCAGCACCACGGTAACGGTGACCGACTCCGCCACTGAAAAGAAATATAATACTGAGCATAAGAAAGCACTCTTGTTACAATCCATACAAGGCCGGGTATACGACAATACCACTAAACTACCTGTTGAAGATGCCCACATTTATCTGCTCGACACGCTGAACAATAAGTACGGAGTTAAATCAAGTGCAAGTACCGGGGAATTTGAATTTCAGCGTGTACGGTTAGGCAAATACGTATTGCGAATTTCCCATGTAAGCTATCGGTCAGCCGAAGTTAGTGTTGTAGTAAATTCTTCAAACGAAACCCAGGCATTTATCTACCTGGAAAGTAATACCATACCCCTTACCTCTATTTCCATTGAGGAGAAGTTTATTACGGCACCTTTGGTTAGCGGAACAAACATTGGCCCGGATGAATTGGAACGTTCAGTAGGTGCGCAATTTGAAGCAAGTAGAAAAATTGCATCTGTATTACCGGGAATACAACTAGTTGATGACTCCCGTAACGATTTTGTAGTACGGGGAAATTCACCTGGCTCAGTTTTATGGAGACTGGAAGGGATTAACATACCCAACCCGAACCACTTTGCCATTCCGGGAACTTCAGGCGGGCCGGTATCCATGATTAATGACCGCATGCTCGGTCAATCTTCATTTTACTCCGGGGCTTTTCCGGCTATGTATGGTAATACCATCTCCGCGCTTTTCGATTACAATCTCAGAGTTGGAAATAACCGGGATTATCATCACACATTTCAATTGGGAGTGTATGGTGCAGAGATTACAAGTGAGGGACCGTTATCAGATAAAAACAAATCCTCCTACCTGGTTAACGGAAGGTTGGCTACAGTAGGCATGTATCAAACCATTGGTCTTGATATAGGAACGAACTCCACACCGAAATATGGCGATCTGAGTCTGAAGCTTAATTTTCCCGGCCAAAAATCAACCTGGTCAATCTTTGGTTTAACCGGAATCAGCTCGATTGATATTCTTATCAGCCAGGACACAAGTAATTTTTACGGTGAACGAGATCGCGATCAGTTCTTCAGAACCAAAATGGCACTTTCGGGAGTTTCAGTGAATCGCAATCTCAACGAAAGTTCATCTTTATCTGCAACTTTGGCCATTGCCGGCCAGGGTATAAAATCACTTCACAAACTGGTTTATTCAGAAGACATTAGAAATGAAATTCTGGATTTCAATTCAGGCAACGGATCGGACACTTTACCTGAAATTCTGCGATACAATTTCAGGGAAAACCGGGTATCGGGTATGATTCATTATAATCAGAAGTTGAAAAACCTGGGAGACCGATCAGGAAATATGTCGTTAGGATTTAATGCCGATCAATATTTCTTCAACTATCTCGATAGTGCGGTAAACCTGAATCGTTCAAACTCCGATTACCGTCAATGGAGAATCCGTTGGGATACTAAAACGTCTGGCATACTGTTTCAGCCATTTATTCAATTCAGAATTTCAAGGATTACGCTTAAATCTTCTGATTCTGATTCAATAGGCTTTTATCGTAAATCGGATTTTCTTACCGGATTACACTGGCAATACTTTTCATTAAATAACAGTTTTTCCTTGCCGG
>JALOMY010000079.1 GCA_025455225.1 Cyclobacteriaceae bacterium
ATATCCGCCAAAACTGCATCCGGCTGTTGCTACCCGCATCACCCCGGTTTCATGTTGCATAAAGGGAACCAGTTCTTCAAACAAAAACCGGTCATACCAGATGTGATTCTGAACGCGCTGCGAAGGATGGATGCTTTTATTGTACCAGCTCATCGAGTCAATTCCATCCGGACAATAGATTTTTACCAGGCCTTCTTCGAGGAACCAGGAAACACTTTCGATCAGTTTGAAATCTTTATTTTCATAATAGCTGCCCATTGAGGTAGGAAACAAGATTACCGGGTAACCGCGTGTTCCGAATGCAAGTGTGCCGATATCCCGGCCGAGATTGGGTGAATACCATTTATGGAAATGTTCGTGCGGCATACAATGGGGTGTTATCGATGGTTTACAGTAAACTTATATTTTTGCTCAGCAAAAGTACCGATAAACCAAATTTATTTTTTTGACTTCCGCACATCATTATCACCTGGAACAATTAACCGATGTACATTCCAAATTGCTGGATCGGGATACCATCGTTGACATTTATTTGCCCTACCAGTTTGAAGAGGCACAACATCCGTTTCCTTTATTGATCTTAAACGATGGGCAGGATGGGAAAGACATCGGTCTAAAAGCCACGCTTGAGGATTTGACATTGCATAAAACCATACGCGATACCATTGTTGTGGCGGTGCATGCCGGTGACCGCATGCAGGAGTACGGAGTTGCCGGCAAGCCGGATTTTAAAAAGAGGGGAAGCAAGGCCAAAGATTACACCCGTTTTATTATGACGGAATTGATTCCATACATTCATTACCGGTATTCGATTTCCAATAAAAAAGAAGACCGCGCCATTGCCGGCTTCTCCCTGGGGGGACTTTCGGCCGTTGATATTGCGTGGCACCAGGCCGATTACTTTGGCAAAGTAGGTGCGTTCAGCGGATCGTTCTGGTGGCGGAAACGCGATGCAAAATCACGGCTGTATTCAGAATCGCGTGACCGCATTATGCACTCGGTTATACGGGGCGGCCGATACAAGAAGGGCTTGCGATTCTGGTTTCAGACCGGAACACTTGATGAAAAAGCCGACCGGAATAAAAACGGTGTGATTGATTCCATCGATGATACACTCGATCTGATTGTAGAACTTGCCAAAAAAGGTTACCGCCCCTTTCACGATATTCAATACCTTGAAATAGAAGGTGGTGAACACAACCTTAAAACCTGGAAGGAAGCCATGCCTGATTTTTTAAAATGGGCATTTGGAAAGTAACCTCTAATCAGGGGTTTAACCAAAGATCAATCGGTTTGCTTACCTTGGGCGTGAACGGTAAATCAATTTTTTTTCCTTGCCCGGCTGAGGCATAAGCAGCGTAGATCACCTCAAGAACTTTTCTTCCCAACTCACCCGTAACCAGCGGTTCCTTGTTGGTGCGCACACAATCAATGAAATGTTTCAATTCATGCGGGTAACCCTGGTTGAATGCCTCTTCGAAAATTGGGAAGCTCCAGCCAGCGGTTGTGTCGGCTTTTTCCATGGCATATCCATAGCCCTTGCGGCTGTATGCAAGCGCAGCATTGCCCCGGAACAAATCGGCATACACCACACCTTCAGTTCCGTAGACTTCACAAAAATCTTCCATACCTCCGTGCTTGGCCCAGCTGTTCTCGGCAACACCAATGGCACCGCTTTCAAATTCAACAATAACCACAGAATTGTCTTCACCTTTGGTGCGTCCTTTGTGAAATACCGTATGCATGCTTGACTTTACACTGACCACCCGCTCATTGTTCAACATCCAGAAAAACCAACCGAAAGCATGGCACCCCATATCCATCAGAACTCCGCCTCCTGCCTGGTTAACATCGTAGAACCAATCGGAATGCGGACCGGAATGTTTTTCGGCTTGTTTAAGCATGTAGATGTTGCCCACAGCACCTTCTTTCACCATGCTGCGAACGCGTTCGTATTTAGGAGCAAAGCAAAGCTCTTCTGCATACATCAACTTCACACCTGCATCGGCACAGGCTTTAATCATGGCATCCGCTTCTTCCAGCGTTACCGCTAAAGGCTTTTCAATAATAATGTGCTTTTTTGCAGCGGCTGCCTTCAAGGTTGCTTCAGCATGAAGAAAATTAGGAAGGCAAATATCTACAACTTCACATCCTGATTTGGCAATCAACTCATCGATTGAAGAATAGGCCTGGGGTATATGATGCTTCTGTGCAAAGGCTTGTGCACGCTTAAGGTCACGCGAATACACCGCTACCACTTCGGCATCGGGCACAAAGCGATGATAACTTTCCATATGGATATCGGCAATAAAACCTGATCCAAGCAAGGCAACTTTTGTTCGATCCATACTTATAATTTAAAATTTAACGGGATTATTGAAAGTCTTTTCAAGAACTGAATATTACTCAGAAACAAAATCAATATTTCGTTTTAAACCAAGAAATCCGGTGCGCTTCAACGCTGATTTTTTAAATATTTTTTGAAAAACCTCTTCGGTAATTTCTTTCCACTCCAGGTTTTGCAAATCAGGATGCGGCATAAACCTTGGCTCCTGATGGGGTTTGGAAAATCGGTTCCAGGGGCATACATCCTGGCAGATATCACATCCGAAAATCCAGTTTTCGAATTTTCCTTTTACCTCTTGCGGTATTTCTTCTTTTAACTCGATTGTGAAATAGGAAATGCATTGGCTGCCATCCACTACATAGGGTTGAGGAATGGCCCCGGTTGGGCACGCATCCATGCAGGCGGTGCAAGTGCCGCAATAATCTTCTATGGCACCATCGTATTCCAGTTCCAGGTCAATAATCAGTTCAGCCAAAAAGAAAAAACTTCCCATAGTTCGGTTAAGCAGCAGGGAGTTTTTACCGATCCACCCTAATCCGGATTTGGCTGCCCAGGCCCGCTCCATCACCGGTGCTGAATCAACAAAAGCGCGGCCTTCAACGTGCCCGATTTTTTCGTGGAGCCGGTTCATGAATTCGTTAAGCTTTTCTTTGATTACGAAGTGATAATCTTCACCATAGGCATACTTGGCAATCTTGATCGAACCTTTTTCATTAAGGTCTTTCTCAGGATAGTAATTAAAGATGAGGCTGATGACTGACTTTGCACCAGGAAGGAGTTTCGTGGGATCAAGCCGTTTATCAAAATGGTTTTCCAGGTAGTGCATCTTTCCCTGGTAATTTTTTTTAAGCCATGTTTCCAGCCTGGGTGCCTCTTCCTCAAGAAATTCAGCTCGGGAAATTCCACAAAATGAAAATCCCAGTTCCCGAGCTGTTGTTTTTATATAAAGGGTATTGTTAGACGTTGACTGATTCAAGAACTTGATGGTTGAATAATATACAAATTCAATGATTAAAGATAATGTATTCGCTTGCAAGATAACCTGCCTTCTTGCTTTGTTGGTGGCCTGCACGTTCTCACCAGCCTTTACACAAGGTGCTTATTTTCCGTCTGCGGGCAGTTGGGACAAGCGATCAGCCACCTCGCTTGGATTCAATGAACAGAAATTGAAAGAAGCAGTCGCATTTGCAGAAGCGAATGAATATAAAGGATCGCGCGATTTGCGAATTGCAACGCTTGAGTCTTTTTCGCACGAACCTTATCATCAATTGGTTGGCCCCACTAAAAAGCGGGGAGGGCCTGCAGGAGTGATTATTCGTAAAGGATATGTTGTTGCTCAGTGGGGTGATGTAGATCGTGTAGACATGACCTTCAGTGTAACGAAAAGTTTCCTGGCCTCTATAGCAGGAATAGCATACGACCGAAGACGCATAACCAGTTTCGATGATCGCGTGAACCGTTATGTTTGGGATCATACCTTTGAAGGAGCGCACAATGAAAAAATTTCGTGGCGTCATCTGCTCACGCAGTCTTCTGATTGGTCGGGTGATTTGTTTGGTATGCCCGACTGGGCTGATCGCCCTCCAAGGGATGGTGATGTTAGCGTTTGGAAAAACCGCAAGCTGAACGAACCCGGAACGATGTTTGAGTATAATGATGTTCGGGTAAACGTTCTTTCGTATTCGTTACTGCAGGTTCTGCGTGAACCCTTACCAAAGATTTTAAGGGAGGCCCTTATGGATCCAATCGGATCATCGGTAACCTGGCGTTGGTATGGCTATGAAAATTCCTGGGTAACTATAGATGGATTACAGGTTCAATCGGTTAGTGGTGGAGGACATTCCGGTGGAGGTATGTTTATCAACACAACTGACATGGCGCGGTTCGGATATCTCTTTCTCAGAAACGGAAACTGGAGCGGTAAACAATTACTTTCTACGGATTTTATCCAAGCTGTTCAGCAACCTTCTGCCGCCAATCCGGCCTATGGATTCTTATGGTGGCTTAATAAGGGAAATTCGAAGTGGCCCGGTGTTAGTGAATCAGTGTTTTATGCATCCGGTTTTGGAGGCAACTTCATTGTCATCGATCAGCAAAACGATCTGTTGATTGTTACCCGATGGCTTGATCCTCCCAAAATTGGTGAGATGGTAAAGTTGGTTACAGAATCGATAATGAAATAATCTTCTGAAACCTCAATCAAACAAACCCGGACCTTTGCCGGTAGGGGGTGTAATCTTTAAATGTTGGTAGGCGCGTTCGGTTGCTTCCCGGCCGCGGGAGGTACGCTTAATGTATCCTTCCTGAATCAGAAAAGGTTCGTAAACTTCTTCAATGGTTTCTGCTTCTTCGCCCACGGCTGTGGCAATTGTGGAAATGCCTACAGGCCCTCCTTTAAACTTTTCAATGATTGTCATCAAAATCCGGTTGTCCATTTCGTCCAAACCGTTTTCATCTACATCGAGTGCCTTTAACGCCAGCTGGGCAATGGCCAGTGTAATGGTGCCATCGCCTTTGATTTGTGCAAAGTCACGCGTTCGTCTTAATAGCGTATTGGCGATACGAGGTGTACCGCGGCTTCTGCGGGCAATTTCAAAAGCAGCTTCTTTATCAATCGGAGTATTTAAAATCCGGGCCGACCGGTGAATGATGGTGTGCAATAAACCCGAGTCGTAATATTCCAGCCGGGCATTGATTCCAAAACGGGCGCGAAGCGGAGAGGTAAGTAGTCCGGCACGGGTGGTTGCTCCAATCAGCGTAAAGGGGTTCAGACCAATTTGGATAGATCGTGCATTCGGTCCGGTATCGAGCATAATGTCGATCTTGAAATCTTCCATGGCCGAATACAGGTACTCTTCAACGATGGGATTAAGACGGTGGATTTCATCAATGAACAACACATCATGAGGCTCGAGATTGGTAAGCAAACCGGCAAGGTCACTGGGTTTATCAAGAACGGGTCCTGAAGTAATTTTGATGCGTGTCTCCAGTTCATTAGCGATTATGTACGATAAGGTAGTCTTGCCCAATCCCGGAGGACCATGAAGCAAAACATGATCGAGTGGTTCACTTCGTTGCCGCGCAGCCTGAACGAACACCTTAATGTTTTCAACCACTTTGTGCTGCCCTGTAAAATCATGAAAGGAAAGCGGTCTCAGCGCTTTTTCAAATTCCTTCTCAGCGGCCGACTGGCCTTCTAAATCACCCCGCAGATAATCCTCACGCATAACAATTGGTTTTGCGAAGGTACTTATTAAAAACCGATTTGTTTAACGCAACAGTGTTGCATTAATTCAATTTCCATAACTTGCATGCTCAATTTTCCCGAGCATGGATAACCGGATTAAGAATCTTATTTACAGTGTTCTGCTGATAGCTTCTGTTTTTATTGTTTGGCTTTACCGGAAGAATCAGCAGCAGGTTGATCCGGTTATGATAGAAGGCAAAACCATGGGTACCACGTACCACATCACATACTTTGACAAGCACAAACGAGATTTTAAACCGTCAGTTGATTCCTTACTGGAAGTAGTTAATCAATGCATCAACACCTACCTATCGGATTCGGATATTACTACATTCAATACGGGAACTGGTTCCTTCGGATTCCGACTTCCCTATTTTTTACCGGTACTTGAAAAATCGAAGGAAGTGTTTTTGGCATCTTCCGGAGCTTTTGATCCTACCGTAATGCCTCTGGTTAATGCCTGGGGATTTGGACCGGCAGAACCCCTGAACCCCGGCAATCTTCAGGTTGATTCCATACGTACCTTTGTTGGATTTGAAAAAATTCAATTCAATCAAGACAGTGTATGGAAACTTGATAACCGTACCCAGCTTGACTTTGGCGGTATAGGTCAGGGATATGGTGCCGATGTTATCGTAGAGTTTCTGAGATCCAAAGGAATAAAGAATATGTTGGTGGAAGTGGGAGGTGAAGGCATGGCTTGTGGTAAGAACTTGAAGAACAACAGTCCGTGGCGAATCGGAATTCTCGATCCCGCCTCAACACCTGAAAATATGTTTTTCACAGCTTATGTTTCCCTGGAAGATAAATCATTTACCACTTCGGGAAATTATTTCAACTATCGTGAAATCAATGGAAAGAAGTATTCACACTCCATTGATCCGTCTACCGGGTATCCATCTCAAAAGGAAATTTTAAGTGCGTCCGTCTTTTCAAAGGATGGCATCACTGCCGATGCCTGGGCAACTGCTTTCATGGTGATGGGTCATGAAAAGGCCATTGAAATTCTGAATGCAAAACATGATCTGGATGGATTTTTAATCTATACCGGTGCAGATGGCAGCGTGAAGACGTATGCCACCAAAGGAATTGAACCGTATTTATCATTTAACGAATAAGCGGCATGACCATTAAGCTGCTCATTTTATTTTTAACACCTCTGATCTCCGGATTGCTGGTATTCATGTTGCCTGAAGGCAGAACCCGGAGCTACCGGCTACTCCTGGTCTTTGCCGGAGCGTACCTGTTTGGTATTACCGTCATTCATATCTTACCTGAACTGTATCGTCAGAATTCGGAGGTTGAATTGATTGGCCTGTTTGTACTGGCAGGTTTCTTTCTTCAACAGTTTTTGGAGCATTTTACATCGGGTGTTGAGCATGGTCATATTCATGTACAGGGACATGTGAATACGCACGACCACCACCATCAGCAGGTTTCTGCCATCGTGTTATTAATGGCGCTTTGTGTTCATGCCTTTCTTGAAGGCGCTATGTTGGCTCAACCAACAAGTTTGGGGTTTCAATATGATATTAATGCCATCTTACTGGGAATTGCATTGCACCGGGCACCAGCTGCCTTTGCGTTGATGACCGTTCTTGCTTTTCAGCTGCAATCGAAACAAAAGGCAATACCTCATCTGATTATCTTTTCACTGGCAGCCCCCATCGGCTTACTGATCAGTACGTACCTGGCCGAACTGGAAATCCTGACCGTTACAAGTCTTACCCTTTTATATGCCTTGGTAAGCGGAAACTTCCTTCATATTTCTACTACCATTGTATTTGAAAGCAGTCCCGAACATCATTTTAATGCACGTAAATTAACCGTTGCCGTACTGGGTGCGTTGGTGGCTGTAGCCGTAGAATATATTCTCTGAACATAAACCGGCCGTTCTGTAATTTTAGTCTTTGCAATTCGGGCAAAAGAAACGATTTTAGATACTTTCAAGGAACATCTATGAATATCATCCGATCGTTTGAAGATTATCAGAAGCAGTATAAGTTAAGTGTTGATGACCCGGAAGGTTTTTGGGCTTCGGTGGCTGAAGATTTTACCTGGACGAAAAAATGGGATAAGGTATTGGAATGGGATTTCCACAAAGCAGAAGTAAAATGGTTTGACGGTGGAAAACTGAATATAACTGAAAACTGCCTCGACCGGCATTTGAAGACACGGGGTAACCAGATCGCCATAATCTGGGAATCGAACGATCCGGCTGAAGAATCCAGGTACATCACATACCGTGAGTTGTATCACCAGGTTTGCCGTGTTGCCAACATGCTTAAGGCAAATGGAGTGAAGAAGGGTGACCGCGTTTGCATCTATATGCCAATGATTCCCGAGACGGCCTTTGCTATGCTGGCATGTGCACGCATTGGGGCAGTTCATTCGGTGGTATTCGCAGGTTTTTCTTCGGGATCCTTAATTGATCGGATTAATGATGCCGGATGTAAACTGGTTTTAACAACAGACGGAGGATTTCGTGGCGATAAAGTAATTAACCTGAAAGGAATTGTGGATGAAGCGCTTCTCAAATGTCCAACGGTTGAGAAAGTGCTGGTAGCCAAACGAACCGGAACAGCTGTTAAAATGAAATCCGGCAGAGACTCCTGGTGGGAAGATGAACTAAAGCGTGTATCGGATGAGTGTGAAGCCGAAGCGATGGATTCTGAAGACTTGCTGTTTATACTTTATACTTCCGGTTCTACCGGGAAGCCAAAAGGTATGGTACATACCTGCGGAGGTTATATGGTGTATACCAATTATACGTTTCGTACTGCGTTTCAATATCAGGAAGGGCAGGTCTACTGGTGTACAGCCGATGTGGGTTGGATTACCGGACATTCGTACATTGTTTATGGTCCGCTTTCAGCAGGTGCCATTTCGCTTATGTTTGAAGGTGTACCCTCATGGCCCGATATGGGTCGTTTCTGGCATGTGGCTGAAAAGCATCGGGTCAATATTTTCTATACTGCACCAACAGCCATCAGGTCTCTTGAAAAGGCGCCTTTGAGTTTTGTCAAGCAATACGATTTACACTCCATAAAAGTACTCGGTACAGTAGGCGAGCCGATCAATGAAGAAGCCTGGCATTGGTACCATGAGCATATTGGCCGCGGACAATGTCCTGTAGTTGATACCTGGTGGCAAACGGAAACCGGTGGATTTATGATCTCACCTATTGCGAATATCACTAAACTCAAGCCGGCCTATGCTACACTTCCTTTACCGGGTGTGCAGCCGGCTATCATGGATGAATATGGTAAAGAAGTTACCGATACGCATGTTGAAGGACGACTTGCGATTCGGTTTCCATGGCCGTCTATGGCACGTACCATCTATGGAGATCATCAGCGTTTTAAAGACACGTACTTCTCAACGTTTCCAGGAAAATATTTTACAGGGGATGGATGCAAGCGCGATAAGGACGGTTATTACCGGATTACCGGAAGGGTGGATGACATCATCATTGTGTCGGGGCATAACCTGGGAACGGCCGAAATTGAGAGCGCCATTGATGAACATTCAGCAGTATGCGAATCGGCTGTTGTGGGATTTCCGCATGACATTAAAGGACAGGGCGTCTACGCCTATGTAATCTGCTATGACAAACCCCATGAAGAAGAAAATCTGCGGAAGGAAATTCGCGAAATGGTTTCAAAAATTATTGGCCCCATCGCCAAGCCGGATAAAATTCAGTTTGTAAGCGGTTTGCCTAAAACACGTTCCGGAAAAATTATGCGCAGGATTTTACGGAAAGTGGCTGAAGGAGATACCAGCAACCTGGGGGATGTCACTACATTGCTCGACCCCGGTGTTGTCGAAGAAATAAAGAGTGGTGCATTATAAATCAGTAATCAATAACGTATGGAAATAACAGGAACAGTAGTATCGCTTTTGCCCCTTCAAACCGGGCAGGGAAAAAACGGAACATGGAAAAAGCAGGAATTTATCCTGGAAACACCCGGTCAGTATCCAAAGAAGGTTTGTCTTTCGTTATGGGGTGAAAAAGTCGATGAAAATAAACTATCAATTGGTGAGAAGATTACGGCTTCCATTAACATTGAAAGCCGGGAGTACAATGGCCGCTGGTACACGGATGTGCGTGCCTGGAAAATTGTGAAAGATGGATCAGCCGGGCGCGATACAGCACCTCCTCCGGATGAATCGTTTATGCCGGAATCGAATTCAAGTGATGATTTACCTTT
>JALOMY010000080.1 GCA_025455225.1 Cyclobacteriaceae bacterium
TATGTGATAACCGTATGCGACAACGCAAAAGAAAACTGCCCCTATTTTCCTGCCCGGGTAAAAATGCTTCACCACAACTTTCCCGATCCTGCCAAAGCAACCGGAACAGAAGAAGAAATCAAAGAGGAGTTTAGAAAAGTTCGCACTATGATCAAAGACTATACGCATCAGTTTTCCAAAAAATACTTCTCATGAGTTCTCTTCAATGCGCCCCTGCAGAACGTAAGAAACTTGGGTTTCTAGACCGGTATTTAACGCTGTGGATTTTTCTGGCAATGGGAATCGGAGTTTCACTGGGATACTTTATTCCTGAAACGGCTGCATTCATCAATTCGCTTCAATCGGGCACTACTAACCTGCCGATTGCAATCGGTTTAATCCTGATGATGTATCCGCCATTAGCTAAAGTTCGGTATGAACAATTGGGTAATGTTTTCCGGAACACGCGTATTCTATCCTTGTCGCTTGTAATGAACTGGCTGATTGGGCCTGTTCTTATGTTCGTACTTGCAATTACATTTCTTCGCAACTATCCCGATTATATGGTTGGCCTTATAATGATTGGGTTGGCTCGGTGCATTGCCATGGTTATTGTCTGGAATGAATTGGCTAATGGAAACCGTGAATACGCTGCCGGCCTGGTTGCTTTTAACAGCATATTCCAGGTTTTATTCTACAGCGTTTTCGCATGGCTCTTTATTACATGGCTTCCTCCCAGGTTGGGCATAACAGGGTATGAAGTGAATATCAGCATTGGTCAGATTGCGGAAAGTGTATTTATCTATTTGGGAATTCCATTTCTGGCTGGCTTTATTACACGCTTATTCCTCCGTAAACAATTCGGTGATGATTGGTATAACAATAAATTTATTCCGTTCATCAGTCCGATTACTTTGATTGCCCTCTTGTTCACTATTGTAGCCATGTTCAGTCTGAAGGGTGAATTGATCGTACAAATACCAATGGATGTAGTTCGTATAGCCATTCCCCTGCTGATTTACTTTATCATCATGTTTTTCATCACGTTTCTGATGGGCAAATCGCTGGGTGCAGATTATTCGCAAAATGCCGCCTTATCCTTTACAGCAGCCGGTAATAATTTCGAATTAGCAATAGCAGTAGCTATTGGTGTTTTCGGCATCAACAGTGGTCAGGCCTTTGCAGGAGTTATTGGTCCACTGGTAGAGGTTCCGGCATTAATAACCCTGGTCAATGTGTCGTTTTGGCTACAGCGCAAAATGTATAAGGAGAGCTCCGCCCACTAAGATTCTCATCGTTCTGTTTACGAATGACTAAATCATTTACATTTGGGATTGTTTTTATCCCCAATGAAACTAAATAAGTATATCGTAATCGATTTCGATAGCACATTTACCAAAGTTGAAGCTTTTGACATCCTCGCAGAGATTACCTTAAAGGACCATCCTGAGGCCGAAGAGGTGAAACATAAAATCCATGAAATCACCAATCTGGCCATGAGCGGATCCATATCCTTTCGCGAATCGCTGGAAAGGCGGGTGGCGCTTCTCTCCCCCAACAAAACGCAATTGCTGCAACTGGCTGAAAAATTGAAGTCGAAGGTTTCTGAATCATTTAAGCGCAACCGTGATTTTTTCAAGAAATATGCCGATAACATCTATGTGATATCCAACGGCTTTCACATTTTTATCGATCCCGTAGTAACTGAATTCGGCATTAAGCCTGAGAATATTCTGGCCAACCGGTTTCACTTTGATGAACAAGGTAATGTAACCGGGTTCGATAAGGATAATCCGCTATCCGCAAACAATGGAAAGTCAGAACAACTTAAACGATTGAATCTGCCCGGAGATGTGTACGTTATCGGAGATGGTTACACCGATTACGAAATCAAGCATGCCGGATTAGCCAACAAATTCTATGCGTTTACAGAGAATGTTGAACGCGAAAACATTATGGATAAAGCCGATCACATTACGCCAAGCCTGGATGAATTTCTTTACCTCAACAAACTGAACACTGTAGTCTCTTATCCGAAGAACCGGATTAATGTACTGCTTCTTGAAAATGTTCATCCGGTTGCCATTGAATTACTGAAGGCAGAAGGTTTTACCGTGGAGGCTCACACGGCCGCATTGACCGAGGATGAGTTGTGTCAGAAAATCAAAAATGTTTCCGTACTTGGTATTCGCTCCAAAACCCAGGTAACCGAGAAAGTGCTTCAACATGCCAACCGTTTAATGGCTATTGGTGCTTTCTGCATCGGCACCAACCAGATCGACTTAAAAACAGCAACTAAAAAAGGTATTGCCGTCTTCAACGCACCGTTCAGTAATACGCGTTCGGTTGTGGAACTCGCTATTGCAGAAATGATCATGCTTCTGCGCAACATCTTTGATAAATCCGCTAAGATGCATTCGGGTAAATGGGATAAATCGGCCAGCGGAAGTTTTGAGATACGGGGCAAAAAGCTTGGCATCATCGGATATGGAAACATCGGAACCCAGCTTTCTGTTTTGGCTGAGTCCATAGGTATGAAGGTATACTACTACGATGTGGAGGAAAAACTTTCATTAGGCAATGCTACCCGGTGCAAATCCATGAAAGAAGTACTTGAGCAGGCTGATGTTGTCTCCCTCCATGTTGACGGGCGAAAATCCAATACCAACCTGATTGGCCATAAAGAGTTTAACCTGATGAAGCCCGGTGTCGTTTTCATCAACCTGAGCCGCGGCCACATTGTTGATATACAGGCTTTGAAAGAAAATATTCAAAGTGGAAAAGTTGCTGGTTGTGCTGTCGATGTTTTTCCGTATGAACCGGTAAGCAACCAGGAAGAATTTGTTTCTGAATTACGAGGACTTTCCAACACCATTCTTACTCCACATATTGGCGGAAGTACTGTGGAAGCCCAGGAAAACATCGGTAATTATGTACCGGGAAAAATCATGGATTATATCAATACCGGCAGCACATCCAATAGTGTGAACTTCCCTAACCTGGTATTGCCTACATTAGAAAATGCCCACCGCCTGATTCACATCCATAACAATGTTCCGGGTATTCTAGCGCAGATTAACCAAATATTGGCCGATCATAACATCAACATAGCCGGACAATATTTAAAAACGACTGAAGCCATTGGCTATGTAATAACCGATATTGATAAGGAATACAATAAGGAAGTAATTAAAGCATTACGAAGCATTGAGCATACTATTAAATTCAGAGTGCTATATTGATACATGAATTCCAAGGAGAAGCTCAGCGGTACCAAACTCAAGATTTATGAAATAATATTTGAATCAGATACACGCGAAGGCAAACTATTCGATATCCTTTTATTATTATGCATTGTCTTAAGTGTGCTGGTAGTTATTTTAGAGAGTGTGCCATCTATTAAAGAAGAATGGCATCATATTCTTATCGCTTTGGAGTGGTTCTTCACCGGGGTTTTTACAATTGAATATATAGCCCGGATGTGGGTTGTTCTTAATAAGCGGAAATACTTCTTTTCATTCTTTGGCCTGGTCGATCTTCTTTCCATTGCCCCTACGTATTTAAGCATCTTCTTTACCGGTGCCCAATCTTTATTGGTCATTCGCAGCTTACGACTAATTCGGATTTTCAGAATTTTTAAATTGGCCCGATTTATCGGTGAAGGACAAAATCTAATCAGTGCAATTAAGTCCAGTCAATATAAGATTATTGTATTTCTGACTACCGTAGCTACTTCGGTCATCATTTTTGGCACCATAATGTATCTTATTGAAGGGCCCGAATACGGATTTACGAGTATACCCGTAAGCATTTACTGGGCTATTGTTACCATGACTACGGTTGGCTACGGTGACATTTCACCGCATACGGCTCTCGGCCAGACGCTGGCATCCATCATTATGATTATGGGCTACGGCATTATTGCTGTACCAACCGGTATTGTTTCTTCTGAAATGATTGAGTTAAACCGCAGGAAGAAAATCACTACGCAGGTATGCCCGCATTGCTTAAAAGAAGGACATGAATCTGACGCAATCTATTGTAAATATTGCGGAGGCAAATTGAATTAAAAAACCCACCGGATTTGGTGAGGTGTTTCTGAACCCCATAAAGACAAGTTTTGAGCTGCCTATAACCGCAACCTTCTTCTGTTATCCTGCTTTTTGGGCGAGGACCCCTCCAATAAAAATCGGAATGAGCTGAGGCCTGATTTTGGTTATACGCTTCACTCGGTATTGTTTTAATTGTTAGGTTCAGCAAACGTGTCCCAAATCCGAGTGGATTTCTTGATTCAAAGGAAATAAAAAGTTAGAGCGCTTAAAAGATTGCTTAACATCTTATTTTTTAGTAATCAGCGGATCAGGAATTTTGATTATGCGCTCCTTTATCAATTTTACTCCGGGTCCGTCTCAACTCTATTTTACTGTTGAAGACCATGTGCGGAAAGCCTTTCGCGATTCCGTTCCAACACTATCCCATCGCAGCAAAGTATTTGAATCCATTTATAGAGAAACTGCAAATGGTTTACGGGCGTTACTTGGCGTACCCGATAATTGGTACATTCTTTTTACTTCCTCCGCCACCGAAGTCTGGGAACGAATCATTGAAAATTTAGTTGAGGAACAATCACATCATTTTGTAAACGGTGCTTTTTCTCTTCGATTCTGTGAAATCGCACAACAACTTAACCGAAAAGCTGCATTTACCCGTGTTCTGGAAGGCCAGGCTTTTATCAACAATACAATACCCTCTCCTGCAGAACTGATTGCACTCACGCACAATGAAACCAGCACAGGAGTATCCTTACCGCTGGAATTTATTCATGGGTTTAAAGCCCGGTATCCTAATTCATTGGTTGCTGTTGATGCCGTATCGTCACTGCCCTATCCGCAATTTGATTTCACCAAAATCGATACATTATTTTTCTCCGTTCAAAAGGGATTTGGATTGCCAGCCGGCCTTGGTGTATGGATGATCAACGAAGCGTGTCTTTCCAAAGCAGAGACCCTGCTATCTAAAGGAATTTGTATCGGGTCATATCATAATTTAGTGAGTCTCGTATCGCATGCAAGAAAAAATCAAACACCAGAAACACCCAATGTCCTGGGAATTTATCTTCTCGGCAAAGTAGTACAGGATATGTTACGCAGGGGAATCGAAGTTATTCGTAGAGAGACTGAATATAAGGCCGCCCTGATGTATAATCTCCTGACCCAGCATGACCAAATTAAACCCTTTGTTACGGCAAAAGAACATCAGTCGAAAACCGTAATTGTTGCCGATTGCGGAAATTACACAGACTCACTTACGAAATATTTACAGCAAAAGGGTTTATCACCGGGTGATGGTTATGGTAAATTCAAAACCACGCAACTTCGGTTTGCTAACTTCCCCACCCACTCCAAAGAACAGTTTGAGTTGCTGGTGGATTCCATTGAAGCATTTAAGGAATAATTGAATGTGCATTAAACCTTCGTCTTTAAAATTAGTCTAACTTCCGCCTTGTAAAACCCGGCCTTCCTTGGAAGACAAAGAACTGCTGGATAAAATCCGCAATCCGGACACCCGAAACTATGGATTCAACATGCTGGTACGCTCCTACCAGCAACGCGTCTATTGGCACGTACGTAAAATGGTTATAGATCATGATGACGCTGATGATCTTACCCAGGAAGTATTTATTAAAATACATAAACACATTGATGGTTTTCGGGAAGATGCCCAACTTTTTACCTGGATTTACCGCATTGCCACCAATGAATGCTTGAGTTTTCTGAACCGGAAGAAAAAACGATTCTTTTTACCCATTGGTGACGTAACTGCAGAACTCTCAGGCAAACTCGATAGCGGGCACAATCTTTCCGGAGATGATATCCAGATCAGACTACAAAAAGCCCTATTGAAACTACCTGATAAACAACGGGTTGTTTTCAATATGAAGTATTTCGAAGATCTTTCATATGAAGAAATTGCCCAAATAACCGACACCAGCGTTGGCGCATTAAAAGCCAGCTACCACCATGCCGTAAAGAAAATCGAAGATTTATTAACCGATGATTAAACCTTTCGGTCAGAATTTAGTCAAAGCAGCAAAATGAAAAAGCTCGAAAAAATACCAAAAAACAACATTTACAAAGTGCCCGATGGGTATTTCGAGCAATTGCCCATGAAAATACAGGCCCGCATCGAAACCCGAACTGCATCTCAAACCCGGGTTTTAGGGATCAAACGATACGCCTTGTATTATGCAATTCCAGTGGTTGCCTTACTCATTGTAGCAGTTTTTATTTTCAAACCCGGACAGGACGAATCGGTAGAATCCATGCTGAGTTCGGTAAGCACTGAACAGCTGATTACCTACCTGGAAGATAACAACCTCACCACAGATGAACTCCTTGAAAACATGGAATTTGATGAGTTCACCATAGAGTCCATTGAAAATGAAGTGTACAGCGACTTTGTACTGGATGAAGAAATGCTGCAGTTATTACCGGATGAATTAGAAATTAACCCAGATTCAATATAAAAGCCATGAACAGGATATTGATTTTAGTAATGCTTATACTGACTACCATACCAGTATGGTCGCAAGAGGATGAATTGGCGGGACGGGATCCGAAAGCCCAGGAGAAAATCAAGGCAGCCCGCATTGCTTTTATTACAGAACGACTTGAACTTACACCTGAAGAAGCAGAAAAATTCTGGCCGGTTTATCGTGAGTTTTCAGCCAAACGTATGGAACTGCGTCAACAGTTTGATCAGGCAAGAAAAAATCCGCAACCTGATCTTTCACAGGAACAAGTCGACAAAGATCTTGTAGAACTTAACCTGAAAATCAAACAACAGGAACTTGACCTTGAAAAAGAATATTCGCGTAAAATGCTCAATGTAATTCCTGCTCAGAAATTAACCGCGCTCAAACGTGCCGAAGACGATTTCAGAAGATTACTAATTCAGCAAATTCAACAACGTCAGCTTCAACAACAACGCAGGCAACAATTTCAAGACCGGAATGAACAACGCTTAAGACAACGGAACAACTGATAAGCCAAGTAATGTCTGCGGCAAGACTCTTGATTTTAATATCCATATGGATGCCCTCGCTTGTTGTTCAGGCGCAGGGCACCGATGCATTAACCACATTGCCGGAGGAAGTATTATCATCTGAAGACTCACTCAGCATATTTAAACTGATTGACAGTCTACTTGTGCTGGAAGAACAGGAACTTGGCTCACAGCTCGGGTTGCGGCTAACGTATAACAGCAACATGTTGTCGACTGGCAGAACGCTTGGCATCAACCAGTTTGGACTGGGTGCCGGATTATCCTATTATCATAAAACTGGTTTGTATGCAGATTTCTCCGGTTTCTGGAGCGATGAATTCGATCCGCAGTATTACCTCACCATTCTGTCAGCGGGCTACATGTACAGCTTATCCAGTAAAATTTCCTTAATCGCCAGCTACGATCATTATGTGTACAACCTTCCGTACGATTACATTCCTTATTCGAATGCACTTACAGCTTCTTCCTATTTCGACTTAAAACCCCTGGTCTTTCGGTTGGATTATGCCTATTACTTTGGCGAACAGAATGCTCATCGATTAATGCCCTCACTTGGTTTCACCCTTGAGAAGAGGGGACTACTTAAACTTAATAAAGTATCCATAACCCCGATGGCCATGGTATTACTCGGTAACGAATCGATTACGGAAATTGTTTTTCCGTCAACCCGGCAGGAATGGATAACTGCATTGATCCGGTTGCGTAATGGTTTACCGTGGTACACGCTCAACACCAAAAATGTTTTTGGTGTAATGAATTATTCATTCATGCTTCCCTTGAACGTATCGTATAAAAACTGGAATTTTTTTATCAGCTATTCGTATAACATTCCAAAAGCCTTACCTGGTGAAACCCTTGTACTTTCTGAAAGTGGATTTTTAACCGCCAGCATCACCCGTCTGCTAAATCTCAAGCCGAATAAATCACTTTTGTAATATCCACCCATTTGGATATTTTTCCGGCAAACACGTAATCATGAGATTTCAATTTCTTACTCTTTTTATTTTATCCTTTATTATTACATCAGCCCAAGATTATCGATGGCAACAACGTGCAGAATATACCATGGATATTCGGCTTGATGTAACCACTCATAAGATAAATGGTACTCAGCGGTTGGTGTATTATAATAATTCACCCGATACACTGACCAAAGTGTATTACCACCTATACTTCAATGCATTTCAGCCCGGCAGCATGATGGACGTTCGTTCGCGTACCATCCAGGATCCTGACCCCCGTGTAACCGATCGCATTTCCAAACTTAATGAGAATGAAATCGGCTATCAGAAAATTCTTTCATTGAAACAAGACAGTAAGGATGCATCCTTTCAGGTTGAGGGAACCTTGCTTGAAGTAAAATTACCGAAGCCCATTTTACCCAAGTCAAAGACAGTTTTCGACATGAAATTTGAATCGCAGGTTCCTCTTCAGATTCGGAGGTCAGGTAGAAACAATAAAGAAGGAATCGCTTATTCAATGACACAATGGTATCCCAAACTAGCCGAATACGATTTTCAAGGCTGGCATGCATACCAGTACGTGGCACGAGAGTTCCATGGAGTGTGGGGTGATTTTGATGTTAAAATAACACTAGACCCTGCCTACTTGATTGGAGGCACCGGTAAACTTCAAAATCCAGAAAAGATTGGACATGGTTATGAGAAAACAGTAACAAAGGTTTCACGGCCTGATGGCGAATTAACCTGGCATTTCGTAGCGAAAAATGTAATTGATTTTGCCTGGGTGGCCGATCCGGATTTCGTACATGAAACTGCACAAGTACCCGATGGGCCTGAGGTTCATTTCTTCTATCAACCGGGTGACCGAACTACGGAAAATTGGAAGAAACTGATTGACTATACCGTGAAACATTTTCAGTTTATGAACAAAACATTTGGCAAATATCCGTATGAAGTTTATTCCGTTATCCAGGGAGGAGATGGAGGCATGGAATATCCCATGTGTACCCTTATTACCGGTGAACGTAACCTGAATAGCCTTGTCGGGGTTATGGCACACGAAGTTGCCCACAGTTGGTACCAGGCCGTATTGGCTTCCAATGAATCGCTTTATGCCTGGTTTGATGAAGGCTTTACCGACTTTGCCTCTACTGAATCGATGATGGCGATGATGGGTGGAAAGTCAGACCATACCGGCAGTTACAACGGATACTTCGCCCTGGTGCGCAGCGGTTTGCAGGAACCTATGAGCCAGCATTCCGATCACTTTTCTACCAACCGGGCCTATGGTACTTCTGCTTACAATATGGGTGCGGTGTTTCTTCATCAACTGAAGTACATCATTGGTGAAGAATTCTTTTACAAAGGCATGAGAAGGTATTACAACACCTGGAAATTCAGGCATCCGGAACCTATTGATTTCATCCGGGTCATGGAAAAGACCTCAGGCCTCGAATTAAAATGGTACCTCCGCTATTGGGTTAATACAACGAAACACATTGACTACAGTATTAAAAATATTGTAGGAGATGCAAAATCCACGAATGTAATGCTGGAACGGATCGGTGAATTTCCAATGCCCATCGATCTCGAAGTCACTTACACCGATGGCACCCGGGAACTGTATTACATCCCATTGAATGAAACATTGGGAAATAAATCTTCGGAAGGCAAGACTGTAAACCGCATTGAATTAACAACCTGGA
>JALOMY010000333.1 GCA_025455225.1 Cyclobacteriaceae bacterium
CGGTTCGAAACATCGTTCCCGCACCTATTCCTCCTGACCAGTTAAAATCATTAACCAATTCAACAAATCCATTATGAAAACTACACTTGCATTATCCACACTGGCAATTGCCTTGAGTTCGTTTACAAATTATAATTCATCAAAAATGTCAGATCGTTCGATTGATCATTTTGGCCGTGCAACACTAACAGCTCTTCAACACGCCTCATTGTCTGAATATCAGGTCTTGTTTCCTGCACTTGATGAATTCTACTTAATCATGGAAAAACAATCCGGTGTCTATGGATCAACCCTGGAAGATGCAAAAGCTGACTTTGCCAATACCTATCAGGAAAAATTGATGCCCGAACTTCATGAATCATTTAAGCGAGTAATGAAGGAAGGGAAAGATATTGGAATTGACTGGAAAACGGTTCAATTTTTAAGGGTTGAAAATGATGAAGTTGAATCGGTTGACTTTAATCACGCAACGTTGCGTGTCGTCTTTAGTGCTCAAGGCGTTGAGCATGCCCTTGTGTTCAGAAAAGCACTTGTTATTAATAATCAATGGAAAATCACCCCGTTTGCTGACTTAATTTAAACCTTATTCTGATTAAATAACCATCTGCTGTTGATCAATAAGCCCCGGACCAGACCTGAATGATTCAGGTAAGGAATACGGGGCTTCCTTATTTTAATTTCAGAAATTCAAGCTGTTCATTTTTAGGATTGATTGTTTAAAAGGGTACCGAACTTGAATCCAAAATAAAATACTTCTCATAACCAACAGTTTTAGTAATTTGCTACCTGGCTGAATGGAGAAGTTCAACCCACTTTTTTATCTTTTATTTCGATCAAGACGGCCAATGCGGCTAGTCAATACGATTACATTTTTTCGAATTGTTTCCTTTCCGGTTTTAGTGTTTCTTTTATTCACCCGTAATCTGGAGGTTTTCAAATGGTTAATTGTAGCCGGTTTTTTAACGGATGCCCTTGATGGGTTCCTTGCCCGTAAACTCAAAGCACAAAGTATTCTCGGAGCCCGCTTTGATTCCATTGGCGATGATCTAACCGTACTGGCTGCAATCCTTGGGCTTTTTGTCTTCCAACCCGAATTCTTACGCAAAGAATGGTTAATCATCACGATCCTTCTGATTCTCTTTTTTATACAAACAGGGTACGCTTTCTTAAAGTATCAGAAGATGACCAGTTTTCATACCTATGGCGCAAAACTGGCAGCCGTTTTCCAGGGATTTTTCCTCTGTTCGATGTTCTTTTTTAAAGAACCAGCTTATTGGCTGTTCTACTCAACAGTCATACTAACTGGACTTGAATTGATAGAAGAAATTAGTATGGTTTATGTATTGCAAAACTGGAAATCGGATGTTAGAGGATTGTACTGGGCCATTCAAATTAAAAAGGAAAGGGACGTTAAGCCTCATCCTCAAGATTAAACCAGCGATTTAATTCTGCTGTATGCAAATCCTTACCATCATTAGGATAATACTCATTAGTTGCTGCTGAGTATGTATACTGCCCCTTCCAGAATTTTTGATTCTTTACAATTTCACCGATAGCATTGCAAATAAAATCAACCTCTTGATTTGTCATTACCGGATGTAGGGAGAGTCGTACCCATCCGGGTTTTGCTGATAAATCACCGGTACCAATTTTTCCGGTAATTGCATTCGATATTTCTTCCGTTACATGAAGAAGGTAATGTCCGTAGGTGCCGGCACAAGAACATCCTCCCCTTACCTGGATTCCATATTGGTCACTTAGTACACGAACAATCAGATTATAGTGAAGATCATCAACATAAAACGAAATAATTCCAAGGCGTTTGTGTGTGCCGGGTGCCAGAATATGTAAACCTGGAATTGATAAAAGTTTTCCAAAGGCTTGCTCAAGTAATTCTTCTTCCCGGTGTTGTATGTTCTCTGTACCCATTTTTTCCTTTAATCGAACAGCCAATGCGGCCTTGATGGTTTGAAGAAAAGCCGGTGTTCCCCCATCCTCACGTGTTTCAATGTCATCAATGTACTGATGTCCACCCCAGGGATTAGTCCATAATACAGTTCCACCACCCGGTTGATCCGGAACCTTGTTGGAATACAATTTTTGATTAAAGATCAGTATACCTGAACTGCCAGGCCCCCCCAGAAATTTATGGGGAGAAAAGAAAATCGCGTCCAATGCCTCATCCGGACTTTCGGGATGCATGTTAATATCTGCATAAGGTGCAGAGGCTGCAAAATCAATAAAGCACCATCCGCCATAGCGATGCATCAGTTTGGCCAGCGCATGATAAGGTGTAAAAATACCGGTTACGTTACTGCAAGCGGTAAACGAACCAATCTTGATCTTTCGATCTTTATACTTGATTAATTCTTGTTCAAGCTTTGATGGATCCACAAGCAAATTGTCATCCGGTGGAACTATCACCACATCCACTTCGCACTCATACCAGGAAGTTTGGTTTGAATGGTGCTCCATATGTGTAAGAAACACAACCGGTCGTTCACTGGCAGGTTGTTGAAAGAAAGGCCTGGCCTTATCCGGAATATGAAGGCCAAGTATACGATGTAACTTGGCAATGGCTGAAGTCATGCCACTTCCTGTACTGATAATAACATCATCAGAGCTGGCATTGACATGCTTTTTAATTATTTGCTGGGCCATTTTGTAAGCATGCGTCATGACTTCGCCAACCATGCTTGCCTCAGAGTGAGTATTGCCTACCAGCGGACCGAATTTGTCAGATAATAGTTGCTCGATTGGTCTGTATAACCTGCCGGAAGCAATCCAATCGGCATAAATAAGTTTCTTTTTGCCGGCAGTTGTTGTGATTATTAAATCATTGCCGATAATACCTTTTGCTATCTCTTCGAACGAAATAGTCTCCTTCTTACTATCGATTTCAAATGTTAGGTTATTAGACATGAGCCTACGGCTATTAGCAAATTTACAATTGCAAAAATAGCAATTTTGAGTATCCCGTATTGACTATTGTAAAACCTGGAGCAGCTTTCCGTGCTGTAATTTCAATTAAGGGGATACACCATCATGAACCATCTTAGCCTATTCAAACCTGTTATGCCAGGTTTCTGTGAATATCATTACAGGTTTAATAATTATCAAAATATAATCAATACGTGCGAAAAACGGATTAAACATAAAAATCATACTGTATCTTTATTT
>JALOMY010000081.1 GCA_025455225.1 Cyclobacteriaceae bacterium
TGGCTCGATGCGTTGGCAGCCCACGAGTTCAGGCATGTAGTTCAATTCGACCGATCCAATACCGGATTTAACCGTGCATTGTATTACTTATTCGGACCGGCTACACTGGCTGCGATGGCCAACGTAGCCGTACCTTCCTGGTTTTGGGAAGGTGATGCCGTGGTAACGGAGACCGCTTTTACACCGGGAGGCAGGGGCAGAATTCCGAATTTCAATTTGGTATTTCGAACCAACCTGATGGAAGGCAGAAGTTTCAATTACCACAAACAATACCTCCGTTCGTATAAGCATAACATTCCCAATCATTATGTTTTAGGTTACAACATGGTGAGTTACTTAAGGGAACGTACAAAGGATCCTATGATCTGGGAAAAAGTTACGGGCCAGGCATGGAAGATTCCGTTTATCCCGTTCACCTTTTCCAATGCCATTCACAAACAAACCGGCTTTCATGTAACCGATTTGTATAATCTCATGGCTAAGGAACTGTCCAGTTCATGGGAGGAACAGGCATCTACTCTTTCGTTAACACCTTTTACACGAATTAATGAACGTAACACAACGGCTTATACGGATTATATGTATCCACAGCTGCTCAGCGATGGAAGCGTACTTACCCTAAAGAGTGGCATTGGAGACATCAGCCAATTCAGAATTCTTAAAAACGGTGAGGAAAAGCGCAGTTTTGTTCCGGGTATGCTTAATGAGAGCGGTATGTTGTCGGTATCCGGAAACCTCGTGGTCTGGAATGAATATACATACCATCCCCGATGGCGCATGAAAAGTTATTCGGTGATAAGAATGTATGATCTGGAAAATAAGAGATTGAAATGGGTTACCGGAAAAACAAGATTTACCGGAGCCGCACTATCACCGGATCAAACTAAAATTGCAACGGTGGAATCAACAACCGATTATCATTCCGTGCTTACTGTAATCGATACCAGCGGCATTATTCTCAAACGATTTCCGAACGAGGAAGATGCATTTTATTCAATGGCTCGCTGGTCTCCCGATGGAAGTGAAATTATTTCCCTCAAAACTACCCAACGGGGAAAGACCATTGTATCCGTAAAGTATCAAACGGGTGAAGAAAGGGAATTTCTTCCTTACTCCAATCATAATATTGGTCACCCGGTACTCTTCGGTAATTATTTGTTTTTTAATTCACCTGAAAGCGGCATCGACAATATTTATGTGCTCAATACTTCCACCGGTGAACGTCTGCAGGTTACTTCAAGCAAATACGGTGCTTATAACCCAACCATAACTCCAGATGGTGCATTGATTTATTATAACGAGCAATCCCGGGATGGCATGGATGTAGTGAGCATTCCGTTTGATCCTGCTTCCTGGAAAACGTATGAAGTTGTAAAAGAGCCTAAATCCTTTTACCAGGTCATTACCGAGCAGGAGGGAAGACCTCATTTATTTGACAGCATCCCTCAGACAAGCTATACATCATCAAACTATAACAAGATCTCAGGCATCGTCAATCCCTATAGTTGGGGAGTTTATTTCAATACTGGGTTAACCCAGGCCGATATCGGGATATCCTCGCAGGATATTTTAAGTACAACCGAAATAAAAGCCGGTTATCTGTACGATATTAATGAACGCACCGGTGCATGGCGCCTGGGTGTTAGTTACCAGAACTGGTTTCCGATAATTGATTTAAATGTTCAGTACGCCCAACGTTCAGTCAACGAAGGTGACCTCGTTTTCCTGGCCATCGATACGGTTCAAACAACCCCAACCGTTCTTCTCGACTCTTCGCTCTTTTCTCAGAACATCAAATTCAACTGGAATGAAAAAACCTTTGAAGGTGGCATCCGTCTGCCTTTGATCACTACCAACTCACGATACCACGGTAATTTCACCGTTGCAAATTATGTAGGTGTAACTGAGGTAACCGATTTTCGCAATACCGTAACCAACGAACGCACTATTCCCTTTGTCTATCGCAGCGGACCGAATACAGAGTTAACTCCTGATTTCGATAACTCACCCTTCTATTTCTTCCGCGATTATGTGGGTAACGGAACGCTGGTTTCAAACCGGTTTACCTTGTCTGCCTATCGGCTTTTAAAACAAAGCCGAAGGGATATCTACAGCAAATGGGGACAAAGTATTTTTTTGAATTGGTACAGTACACCTTATGGAGGTGATTATTCGGGTGATCAGTTTTCCTTTTACACAACACTTTACTTTCCGGGTTTATTTAAACACCATTCGTTGTGGGGATATTGGGGATACCAGGGTACTGAATTACCAATCGGTTCAGATGTCTCAGACAATCTGAATAACTACATCTTCCGGAACCAGATTCCACTGCCCCGGGGATTAACTATTAACCGTTTTCAGAAATTTTATTCCATGTCGGCAAACTATACGTTGCCGGTCTGGTATCCCGATATTTCTCTTGGCCCCATCGTTAATTTTCAACGCCTGCGCGTGAATGCATTTACCGATTACGGATTCGGGAGTTCTTCTTCTCCTGAAGGAAGCGTGAGCCGTACCTACTTGTCGGTTGGCGGTGAACTTCGGGTTGATCTCAACATCTTTCGGTTATTGAATCAGTTTGATATCGGGTTTCGCTTTTCCTATGGTATACAGCCAGAATCGGTCACTACCTTCGAATTTCTGCTCGGAACCATCAATTTTTAGGTTTTTAACGCCTTGAAAATCGACTGATTTACCCCTATTTTTGGCCACTTAATACAAACCGATAATTACTATTCGATGGCGGAGATAATACGAATGCCCAAGATGAGCGATACGATGACGGAAGGCGTCATTGCCAAGTGGCATAAGAAAGTAGGTGATACTGTGAAATCGGGCGAATTGATGGCCGAGATTGAAACGGACAAGGCTACAATGGACTATGAATCCTTCAATACAGGAACCATTCTGTACATCGGTGCTAAAGAAGGGGAGGCCGTTAAAGTAAACGATGTACTCGCCATTGTTGGAAATAAGGGTGAAGATTATAAGGCTTTACTTGAAGGCGCAGGACAATCTGCTGATTCAGGTGGCAGCAAAGCCGAATCTCCTAAAGAGGAAGTTTCTGCTTCCTCCAAAGCCATCGACACCAGCGGTATTAAAGCTGAGATTGTGTTGATGCCTAAAATGAGCGATACGATGACCGAAGGTGTTATCGCAGCCTGGCATAAGAAAGTGGGTGATGCTGTTAAGTCAGGTGAGCTCCTGGCTGAAATCGAAACCGACAAAGCCACGATGGAGTATGAATCCTACAACACCGGTACGTTGTTATACATCGGTGCCGAGGCTGGCAGTTCGGTTGCTGTGAATGGTGTGTTGGCGATTATCGGTGAAAAAGATGCAGACTGGAAAACCCTGCTCGCTGCTCACAAGGCTCCAGCCGGTACATCATCTGCGCCAGCTTCGTCTGCGAAACCCTCAGAAACTCCATCAGCACAACAACCGGCCAAAGCCAGTACACCCGTATCTGTTCCTGCCGCATCAACATCCGGCAACGGAAGAATCAAAGCATCTCCGCTGGCGAAGAAATTAGCAAAAGAAAAAGGACTCGATATTCGCCAGATTCCTGGTACTGGTGACCAGGGACGAATCACTAAGCGCGATGTCGAGAACTTCAAGGGCGCTCCGGCAAAAGGTCCTGCCTTTGTATTGCCTGAAATTGTAGGGGAAGAACGCTTTGAGGAGATACCGGTTTCGCAGATGCGTAAAACCATTGCGCGCAGGCTGGCTGAAAGTAAATTCTCCGCTCCGCATTTCTACCTCACCATGGAAATCAACATGGACCGAGCCATGGATATGCGCAAGAGCATTAATGAAATTAGTCCTGTTAAAATTTCGTTTAACGACATGGTGATTAAGGCGGTTGCCCTTGCTCTTCGCTTGCACCCGGATGTAAACGTATCCTGGCTTGGTGAAAAGATTCGCAAAAACCATCATGTTCATATCGGTGTTGCCGTTGCTGTAAAAGACGGGCTTGTTGTTCCGGTTATTCGGTTTGCCGATAGCAAGACCTTCTCGCACATCGCAGCTGAAGTAAAAGACCTTGCTCAGAAAGCACATGACAAGAAACTGCAACCCAGCGATTGGGAAGGAAGCACTTTCACAATCTCCAACCTGGGTATGTTTGGCATTGAAGAATTTACCGCCATTATTAATCCACCGGATGCCTGTATTATGGCGGTTGGAGGTATCAAGGAAACGGCTGTAGTGAAAAACGGACAACTGGCTATTGGTAACGTTATGAAAGTAACGCTATCGTGCGATCACCGGGCAGTTGATGGTGCAGTGGGTGCGGCATTCCTGAAAACCTTCAAGAGTCTCCTGGAAGAACCCGTTCGGTTATTTGCTCAGCATATTTAATCCCGGAGTTGAAGAAGACAATCTTCGGCTCTTATTCACATCATGGTAAAGATTAAAAGTACAACCGTATTGGCCGTTAAGCATAAGGGCCATGTTGCCATTGGTGCCGATGGCCAGGCTACAATGAATAATTATGTAGCCAAAGGCAATGTGAAGAAGATTCGCAAACTGATGGAAGGTAAAGTTGTAACGGGTTTTGCAGGGTCTACGGCCGATGCCTTTACATTACTCGACCGCTTTGAAGAGAAACTGAATGCTTACGGTGGAAATTTAAAACGGGCCGCCATCGAATTGGCGAAGGACTGGCGAATGGATCGTTATTTACGAAGACTGGAAGCCATGATGATTGCTGTTAATAAAGATGAAGTTTTAATATTGTCCGGAACAGGTGATGTACTCGAACCGGAAAATGAAGTTGCAGCCATCGGTTCAGGTGCCATGTATGCCCAATCGGCAGCGTTGGCATTAAAAAAACATGCACCCCATCTATCTGCAGATGAAATTGTTCGGGAGAGTTTAAATATTGCTGCCGATATCTGCATCTATACCAATCACAACCTGGTGATTGAGAAACTTTAATCCGCCTCCTCAATAGATTGAAGAATCAAGTCGCACGCTTCGCGGATTTGTTCTTCGGTAATGGTTAACGGAGGTGCAATCCGAAAACTGTATGGATGGGAGAGGAACCAATAGCAAATAACACCCTTTTCTTTCGCCACTTGAACAATACGGTTAACCCGTTCTGCCGAATCAAAGTCGATGGCAAACATTAACCCGATGCGCCTGATTTCGCGGATATGAGGGTGCTTTAATAAGTCTTCAAAAAGTTTCCCTTTCGATTCCACCTTTGCCAGGAGTTGTTCTTCTTCGATGACCTGAAGCGTTGCCAGGGCCGATGCACAGCAAACCGGGTTGCCGCCAAAGGTAGTAATGTGTCCCAGGGCAGGATTATGCGTTAACGATTCCATGATTTGTTTATCGGCAATGAAAGCCCCGATGGGCAAACCGCCTCCAAAAGCTTTGGCGATGGTTAGAATATCCGGTACAATGCCAAATTGCTCGAAGGCAAAAAGAGTTCCTGTGCGCCCCATGCCGCATTGAATTTCATCCAGGATCAATAAAGCTCCGGTTTCATCACACCGTTTCCGAACGGCTAGAAGATAGTCGTTAGAAGGTATTCGAACACCGGCATCACCCTGGATAGTTTCCATGATAACACAGGCTGTTCGATCCGTTATGGCTTGCAGGTCATCCGGATTATTGAATTCAATGAATCGTACATCCGGAAGCAGTGGACGAAAGGCATTTTTCTTTACTTCATTTCCGCTTACGCTTAAGGATCCATGCGTACTGCCATGATAGGATTTTTTGCAGGAAACAATTTCGGTTCGTCCAGTATATCGTTTGGCCAGTTTCAGGGCACCTTCGTTAGCTTCGGTACCCGAATTCACGAAGTAACAGCAATTCAGTGAAGCAGGCAGCAAAGAAGTTAGCTTGAGGGCAAGCTCATTGGATACCGACTGAATGTATTCACCAAATACCATGATGTGGAGGTGTTTATCAAGCTGGTCTTTAATGGCCTGCACAACTTTAGGATGTCGATGCCCAACGTTACTGACAGCAATTCCAGAAATCAAATCCATGTAGCGTTTACCATCCGGTGCAAACAGGTAGATACCTTGGGCCCGTTCAATGGAGATAAGGTATGGCTGCTGGGTTGTCTGGGCCAGGTTATTTAAGAATACCTCCTTATCGAAATTCATAACTCAAAGCTAGGAATAGACTATCCAACTTAAAAGTGCCATTTACCCGGATTAGCTGGAATATTGATTGGAATACATCACTTCCGATTCACCTTGCATCACATTTCTCTTTCAAACTCCAAAAGCGGTTATTAATTTCGATTGCTTAATCGAAAACCTATGAAGAGAATACATTTGCTTACAAGCCTGATGATGGCTTTTACAATTGCCTTGTTGATCGGCTGTCAGAAATCAACTACACAACAAGAGGCTGCTGTTTCGGAAACAACCCCCTTGCCCAATACATTAACCGAAGAAGAAAAGTCGGCCGGCTGGGAATTACTTTTTGATGGAACAACGCTGAACGGATGGAAACGCTATAACCGTGATACCATTGGTCCGTTATGGTCAGTAAAAGACGGAATGATCATCTGCGATGGAACGGGTTTGGGAGAAGGCAGCGGTGAAATGGGCGGCTCATTAATGACTACGAAAGCATTTGGCAATTTTGAATTGAGTGTTGAATGGAAGATCTCCCCGGGAGGAAACAGCGGCATCCTGTATCATGTGGTAGAAAGCCCGGATTATCAACATGACTATGAAACAGGACCTGAATACCAGGTTCTGGATGATACCGGTTGGGCAGGCGATCCATTAATGCCGGCTCAGAAAGTTGGCAGCAATTACGATATGTTTGAGGCACCCGATTCAAAGAAGGTAATGTCGGTTGGAGAATGGAACACATCACGTATTGTGTATAAGGATGGTCATGTAGAACACTATCTGAATGGCGAAAAAACGGTTGAGTTTGATGAAGGCAGCGAAGAGTACAATCAGAGGTACCAGAAAAGCAAATGGGTGAATTACCCGGGATGGAATAAGTCAAAAGTGGGAGCGATTTCGCTTCAGGATCATGGAGCACCTGTTTATTACCGGTCCATCAAAATACGCGCTCTTTAACCGCATCTGAATTTTCAGAATTGATTCATTAGATAATAAAAAAGCCCCAAATCGGGGCTTTTTTATGTATAAGAAGATAGTTGGCTTTAAAAATTCATAATTACGGAATACAATATCCCAATACTTATGGTGGCTACTAGCAATCCGGCTCTTCTCATCCGGTGAATAATTCGGGCCTCAATAGACGTAGAGTGTAGAACTTGTTCCATACTGCAGAAGTTGTAGACAGTGAACAAAAATGATAGTTGGTAACCGATTCGGGTAATCAAAAGTCGACCCAATCCTACACCTGTAGTCAAAATGGTGCAAATGTGCCCATTGGGAACCGAAATCGATATTTAATGCGAAAAACAGCGTTTTTCTTTAAAATTTCGTGTGAGGTAATGAGCTTTTTCTTTGTCAAACCGGAAAGTTCCCGGTGTTTCTTACATGCTATTTCGGGTATTTTCTAATGAATTCCCGGATAGCCGTTTTCAGATCATACGAATGGTCTTTATCGGTGATCTTTTCGGCTATTTCCTTAACCAGGTCGTTGATGATGTTGGGTGAAAATCCCAATCGTTCACCATACAGCATAGCAACTTCCAACTCCACATCTTCAACAAGGTGATCGAGATAGATCAAGTAAACAAGATGGTAAAGGGATTCAATTTTCTCATTAGGCTCGGAGAAGGATAACTGGGAACTATCCATATTGCTGAGTACGAGGTCTTCCTTATTCAAATCCAATTGAAGTCCCCATTTCAGCAAGCAACGGATGTACTTACTCTCAATGTTCTCCCGCTCCAGGAAAAAAGCGAGTATGTTGAAAAAGCTTTGTTTTAAAGAAGAATGATATTCTTCCGGTAGATTGAGGGTCATACAACAACAATATACTTGTTTTTTAACTTATTCAGGAAAGAAAAGAATTACCCCAAACAGGCACCGACAGGTTAACGGCAATACTGCTTTTTCAATTCATTCGTCCCTTCTGCACCAAGTTGTATGGCCATGTCAAGGTCTTTGCACACATTACGGAAATTCTGTTGATTCACTTTGGCAAGTACCCGCATCTTGTAAGGTTCGGCTTTTTTCGGACGAAGAAATATAGCCCAGTTGCAATCCGTTTCGGCTTCGGCAAAATTCTTCAGCTGGAGATTGGTCTTCGCACGTGCTTCAAAAATTTCATAGTAAATATCCGGAACGTCTTCTGTGATCATAACCACTTCAAAGGCATCTCCATAAATGCGGCTCATGTTTTCTTTAAAAATCCGTTTGCCCAGGGTAAAATAGGTAGAAGCCTGCTGCGGATCATTAAGGTTAACCAAATGGATTATCCCGATCTGGTATAGTAAGTCAAGGTTCCAGGGTTGCTCATTATAAATTTGCTTTAAGCTGACAAGTGCCTTTTGAAAATCCCCGGTTTGATATTCACATATTGCCAGCTTGCGTATGGTTTCCAATCGCAAAGGAGTTTCATATTTTTGAAGCAATTCCAGAAACGTCAATGATTCTCCAAAGTGTTGTGCATTAAACTCCCGGTCGGCCCGTTCGCGGATAACATACAACAAACTGTCGTGTGTTGCATAAAACAAAAACTCCATGGGGTAATCGTTGCGAAGCTTGTTAATGAGGGAGAAGGCTTCGTCCATCCGGCCTGAATTAAACAGCGAGTTTACCTGGACTACCTGCAAACGGTTTTTCTGCTCCTCTTTTTCACGCTGAAGGAGGTAAACATAATTCACGGTGTGAATAATACCGAAGCAAAATCCTGCGATCACCAGGAAGGTAAGAAAGGCAAGGCCCTGAATGCGAAAATATTCCCGGTCAAACCGGTATCGTGATGATTCCTGCTGAGCTCTCCAGCGCCTGTATTGCTGGCGTTGCACTTCCTGCCAGTATGCCTGGGTTTGATCTCCATAGGTAGCCTGGTAGGTAAAACGGGCATCATATCGTGCTCGTTTCAAAGGATCGGAGAGAACATGGTAGGCTTCGTTTATGGTTTTGAATAATTCTTCGGCTTGCGGATTACCCGGATTGCGATCGGGGTGATACTGAAGGGCAAGACGTTTGTAAGCTGCCCGGACTTGCGAAGAATCCGCTGTCTGATTGATTCCCAGGATGGAGTAATAATCAGTCATAAACGAAGGTACAATTTTTAGCCAAACTCCGTTTATTCCTTGCCCGTTCCCGAATCTACTGAAACGAAAAAGAGGCTGTCTCAAAAGTCAACTTAATCCACCGCGTCACATCGAATGCAATGAGATGTCCCCTTTTTGAATGCTAATTACGGGGATTCCTTACTGCGTGCGGAATGACGAGTGTACTTTTGAGACTGCCTCTTTCGGTTAATTCAATCCAGGCTTATTTCAAGCGAGCCAGTTCCTGTACCAGGTCAATGAGTTTGTTGGAGTATCCCCACTCATTATCGTACCAGGACACCACTTTTACGAATTGATCGTTCAGTGCAATACCTGCCTTGGCATCGAAAATGGAGGTGCGTGCATCACCAATGAAATCTTGTGATACTACATCATCTTCGGTATATCCAAGGATGCCTTTCAATTCACCTTCCGAAGCTTCCTTCATAGCTGCTTTAATCTGCTCATACGAAGCAGGTTTTGCCAGGCGTACGGTTAAGTCAACT
>JALOMY010000334.1 GCA_025455225.1 Cyclobacteriaceae bacterium
TTATTGACTTCGTTAAATTAAAAATTAATTCGCGAACGTAAATCCAAAGTTCAGTGTGAAAAACGACTGGGTTTCGTTCAGATCACCGGCTTTGAATCCCGTGTTGAATTTACCGGAGATCGTTACGCCTCCACCATCGTTCAATTCATAGTAGAATCCGAATTCCGGCTGCAGGGCGAAAGACCACGCGTCTTCTTCCAGTGTATAAAGATTCATGTCGGTATTTCTTCGGGTGTACATGGTACCTACACCAAGACCGACAAACGGGTTCATTACCTCACCTGGCTTGAAGAAATAAGAACCGGTAACATACATGGGTATGTTGTTGCTGTACCGGTATTGTTTACCGGATAACGTAACATCACCCGAGGTGTAGGAGTCGTAGGGTTTTTCTTCATAGAAAACGTTCCAGCCCGCTGTGAATCCAACTCCCACATTAGGGTTAATCATTTTGCGGTAGTCCATATTGAAACCGCGGAAACTGGTCTGGCTGATAAAACTTCCCAGGTCACCGGTTCCAAAACCAATGGAGTACGAAGTGGTGAACATACTTTGCGCACCGGCCATACCAGCACTTAACAGTAGCATGGAGGCTATAATGAATATCTTCTTCATGGTCATCTTCGTTTAATTGACTTTAAGATACGTTTAATTGACTTTAAGATAAGGTGATTGTATAAAGGCCTGATCAATGCCTTGCTGAACGCGTGACACATCGTAGGCACCGGATAGCAAGCCATTAATGGCTCCCACCCAAACTCGTTGCGGCTCCGCAAGATCCTCGTTGTAAGAAGTCATGGCCATAAGCAAGGTACCTGTGGTATATGACGTGGCTGTAGGATAACCCCAGCCCCATCCGCAGTAATAGTAATAATACCAGCACCAGTAATCATAATAGTAATAGACGGTGGTGTTGGTCCATACGGCAGGAAGTAAGGTCACAGCAGCGGCTTCCTCATCCTCAGTAAAAGTCCAGCCATAGCTTTCCATGTTGGTTTTAATCTGAGCAATTATCTGGTTGGCAACTGCGTCCGGTAAATAATTCGGCCCTTCGCCTTCCGCGATACTTCCATCAATTTTCACAATTTGATCGGGCATGGTGAAAGTTTTGTTGGTTGAAGCAAAATTGAAATCCCGATCATAACGGGTAGCCACTACATCCAGGTCTTCATAATACTCGGGCCCTGCCGGGTAACAAGCACCGACCAGGAGGGCAGGTATCACAATAATCATTAATCGTCTTAACATATGGATAGTTGTTTTATTAAGGCCAAAGAAATAAAAGGTATAAGGAATGTCAAATGATAAAAATCAGGTAATTAGTTCTTAATTATGCTGAAGTTGGTGGTATTGTTTAAGGTTATTCGGATGACTGTTTGGAAGCCGGAAGACCTTAATAAACATATACTCAATATTGAGTAATTTCAGTTACCTGACAAAATAAACGTATGGAAAATAAAGAAACTTCCGGCAACGGCATTTCCTTGAATCCGGTTGTGCATTATGCCTTACAACTGTTAGCACTTTCCCTCTTGCTGGCCTGGTGCTTCATGATACTTCAGCCCTTTATTACCCCTTTGGTATGGGCAGCTGTTTTGGCTACTACGCTCTATCCTGTCCATCTTTTTCTTCGTGAAAAATTGCGTAACCGGAATGGCTGGTCTGCAGGTATTATTACGGTGCTGATGCTGCTGATTATAATTGGACCTGCTTTTTGGCTGATGTTTACCACAGTAGGTGAAATCAAAGTTCTGGTCGAGACGTACCGCGCAGGTAATCTGCATATACCTATGCCGGCTGAAAGCGTGAAGTCGTGGCCTGTTGTAGGTAATAAGTTATATCAATTATGGACGGAGGCGTCCACAAACCTGAGTGGTTTTATTTCCCATCATCAGGAAGAAGCCAAGAGTATCGTGCTGGGTGCATTGGGCTTACTGAAAAATACCGGTGCAGGCATTGTCATATTTATGTTATCCATAATCATCAGTGGTTTTCTCCTGGTGTATGCCGAATCGCTGGCTGCTTTCTTCCGTCAGTTGTTAACGCGCATAGCCGGCCCTTCGGGTGAATCCATGACATCGATGGCTGCACTTACTGTACGCAATGTGGCGAAAGGTGTACTCGGGGTTGCGGTCATTCAATCCATTCTGGCAGGTATCGGTTTTGTACTGGCTGGAATTCCCTTTGCCGGGTTATGGATTATTATCTGTTTAATACTGGCCATTGTGCAGATTGGTTTACTGCCGGTATCAGTTGGTGTTATCATTTACATCTGGAGTCATGCCGATACCACAACCGCTGTCTTGTTAACCATCTGGATGATTTTTGTTGGCATCATTGACAACATTCTTAAACCCATTATGTTGGGCAAAGGGGCACCTGCTCCCATGTTGGTTGTTTTTCTGGGTGCGATAGGCGGCTTCATGGTTTCCGGATTTATCGGACTATTCACCGGGGCGATTATCCTCTCACTGGGTTACAAACTGGTAGTAGGCTGGGTAATGAATAACCAGTCATCATCAGCAGTCAAGCCTTAATCTCTAATCCTATTTTAAAAAATCCGGTTCAAACGGTTAAATCATTTCAACCCTGATTTCATTGGGAAGAAATTTCCTGACTGTATGGATCCATTGAAGCGATTGGTATCACCACAGTTAGTTTGCATTTGAAACAGACTCCATCTGCAATTATGCAGCGTAATTGATTTTTAAATGCTGATAATCTTGTTGCGGATGGTTTTTACTTTTTCATGCAACTCCATTACAACAGCATCGTTCATCAGTTCCACCCCTTGGTTGTTAGCTATTTTATCATCCACATTCAATTTCTGATAAACACCAATAAGTTCTTCAAAGGCAGTTGCATAGTACGCATAGTTCGGGTTCTTTTCCGGATTCAGCGGATCGGCAATGGACTGCAAAAATCCGTAGATGTTTTCCACGTTCTGGCGCTGCCCCAACACCATACGGAAGAGAGGTATGAGCACCTGCGAACGTGCATCATCTGGCAGCAGGTCTTTTGGATACGATTCCAATGTACCCAATGCCAGGTGGAGGTTTTCAATCTGGTAGGCCGACATGGCAATACCGACCAGTTTTTCACGATCAGTGCCCTGCAATCCGGCAGTTGACTTATCAAACAATTCGGTAATCACTGCTTTTACTGAATCATTCTGAGAAATATTTTCATTGTATCGCTGCATCAGGAAATCCAGGATACCCTGTTCGATGCCGATCACTTTACTCAGATCATGAGCCGCTGTAAACAAATCTTTTGTTGAAGAACTCTGCTTAAAAGCAACACTGTAATTCAGATCAGCAAGGTATAGACCCAGGTTGGCAGCAGCCTTTACTTCGTCATTGGCATAGTTGGCGTAATTCTTCGGATCACTGATCAGACCCGGATTAAATTCAGCTGCGGTTGCCTGCAACTGGGCTGCAGCTTCTGCAGGAGCTTTAAGGTTGTTAAAGAATGTTGCGCGTTCTTTCTCAAACGCAATATGTGTTGTGGCTTCTTCTGTTTTTTCTTTTTTCTGGCATGAAAAAATCAAGGCAGAAAGCAACAGGATGTTAACTAAAGATTTCATATGTCATTATTATTTGTAATTGCTATTTAACTTCCCTGATGGGCAAATCGGGTTGCTAACGTAATTAAATAATTACCTATCAATGATGACGAAAATCAGACCCATTGGAGATTATTATACCGGTATATTTGCACCACAAAATTCAAGGTGCTCATGTCATTGATCTTTGGCGATAACCTGAACACCGGTAAAATTGAATTCGGACTGGATGGCGGCTGGAATTTTCCGCAAATACGCGGTGGAGCAGACGGAAGCGTCCAGGGAATTTTCAATATCGGTTTCTACTTCGATATCAAAACCAAAAATCCAAACTGGTTATTTAATACCGGTGTATTGGTAAAATCTTCGCTCGGTGCTGCCGGC
>JALOMY010000335.1 GCA_025455225.1 Cyclobacteriaceae bacterium
AGGAATACGATGTAGCGGTTGACCTGGGCTGAAGCAAAATTCACCAGGAACACGAGCAGCAATATGGTGAGTTTACTCTTGCCCACTTTCGATTAATGTCATTTTAAGATAATATCCGTTTACAATCTGATCGGTACAGGTACCTCCGGAACAATTATAATTCCACACCTTGCTCTCCTTAAAAACCAATCCTTTGTCTGGAGAATAAACCTCTATGCGTTCATCCTTGTTTACCAAATTGCTTTCATTTTCCTGTACAACAACAACACAATCATTAAAGGATAAATCGCCATCGGCTGTAAACACAATACCTGTTTCCGTTATCTGGTATTCATCCTGCCCTAATGAATTATACAAATTACCATCCCAGGATAGGTTCTTCGCTGGAGAGGTTACCAACCGAACGTATGATTGATTGCCTTCATTGACAATAATATAGGGTTTTTCCGTTCGAACCGACCAGGTTTCGTTGCTCTCCCAATCTGCGAATTCATCCGGCCTTATGCTGCGATCAATAACATAGGTAATTCCACCTGAGTTATTGGTAAAGCTATCCAGAACCCGGCTCTTTACCTGGTAAAAAAAACTTTGCGGAGGCTGAAAGGCCAAATACCGGATCTCTTCGACCTGATAGACCTGATAAAATCCGATGTCTAATGGAAAATACGATTCAATAATTGGGTCAGGATCTGAAGAATTGCAGGCAAGCACCAAAAAAAGGCTGATCCAACTGAGTTGCTTAAATCCCATCCTGCCCCTTGATTTCATTCTATTTGCCGTTATTTTTAAACGGTGAATTCACAAAGTTATTTGATTCATCGCAATTATCTATGGCATTAAAAACATCGGTAAAGGTAGGCCGGATATCCAACCTCAGTGACGCCCGCTATTGTTCCGGAATGGGGGTTGATTGGCTGGGGTTTCGTGTTAATAAAAGCGACCCGGATTATATTAATCCCGATCTGTTTCAGGAAATCCGGGGCTGGTTTTCGGGACCAGAAATTGTTGCCGAAATTTACGGAATAACCACGGAAGCTGTTGTTAGGGAAGCTGAGGATAATTATCAACCAGATTACCTTGAATTATCCCTGAACGAAATTTCATTGGTTCAATCATCGTCATTACCGCTTCTTCTTTCCATCAATACACTTGAAGTGCCCTCTATTAAGGAACTAAGCCATGATTTGCAATCCCGTATTAAGTATCTGATTGTGCCGGATACCCTGTCGCCAAATGAATTTGCTGAACTAAGCAAATCGTATTCCCTGCTTCTGAAAATTTCAGATCAATTTAAAAGTGAATTTCTTTCATTGCCCATTTCAGGAATTGCTCTGGAAGGCTCTGCGGAAGATAAGCCCGGAATTAAAAACTATGCATTATTAGCCGATGTACTGGAAGCTCTTGAAGAGGAATGAAAAACATAATGTCCGGAGAGTGTTTGTGATAAATATTCATTCCCGATTTTAGATTTTACCAATGCCAGGTAATTGTCAATGGTAGAACTCGTAAGATATACTTCAGAGCCCCATAGATAATACAACAGGTGGTCGGCTGAAAGGGCGATGTTTTCATTTTGAGCCATAAAATAAAGAAGCTCAAATTCAGGTTTGCTCAATTTTAATTCATGCCCTCCCTGTATTACCAAGTATGACTTCCTTCGGAAGATAAAATCACCAACGGTAATTTCAGGCAATCGCTTGCTGATGACTAAATGCTCTTTCAAAACAGCCTTGATTTTGTAAGTCAAAGCCCGCAAACCCATGATCTTTTCGATATAATCATCTGCACCGGTTTCAAAAGCGGCATGCTGAAAATAAACGTCCGACTTGGCGGTCAGAAAAAATATCCAGGTCTTTTCAAATTTCCTGAAGCTTCGGAATTCCCTGCATAATTCAATGCCATTGGGATGATCCATCATCAGATCCAGAACGATCAGATCAGGCTCGAATCGCTTGCCTACCTTGATGGCTTTCTTACTATCTGAAACTGTTTTAACGCGGAAGTCTTCTTTACTCAGGTTATACGCAAGAAGATCCAGTATGTCCTGATCATCATCCACAATCAACACTTTAGGAACCTCGTTACGTTTCATGCCAATCGAACGATCAACTCTTAATATTAGTCTGCTTTAAATCTTAACCTTGTTATGATTTTGTGAAATTCGGAAGACATGGGTATTACATTTCAAATCCTCCTAATCGCACAGCTTCTTCAATAGCCTTCCCCGTAGTGTCCGGGTACTCCATTTCAACTTTGTGATTGGATTCAACCCACTCCCTGATTTTATACAACCTCTTGTTCTTAATATTTTTAAGTACAGGTACACCCAAATTCCGTAAGGCCGCTGCATTATAATGTTGTTCATACTGCTTCTTCATGGGAATTACCATCAGCTTTTTACCCAGAAACATGGCTTCTGCAGGAGTTTCAAAACCGGCTCCGCATAGAACTCCGGCAGAGGTTATCATGCTTTGAACAAAATTCACGTTGTCGATCGGATAAACCGATAATGAACTAATGTGATACGGCTTTCGTGCATGCTTGGAAAAAATGTGCCAGCGAACACCCGGTATTTTCGCTAATGCCGGCACCAGCTTGCGATCATCGTAAGCAGGCAGGTAAACCGTATAATGATCTCCTTTCACAGGCTTGGCTTCCCTGATCGGTTTACGGATTACCGGTGTATAAATGTGCTTATCGAATTGTGCAAAATGAAATCCAACGTAGGCATCACTGGGAGCATAATTCTGAAGCACCCAATCTCCGATCGGATCGTAGTATGTTGGTTGAGGAACCCTTTCGTGCAGCCCAGGCAGAAATAGGTTCGAAATCATTGATGATCAAATCGTATTTGGAAGCCGGGAAATCACGTATTTCCCGATATAACGATTTGGTATTGGTTTCCCGAAAAGTTTTGATGAAATCGATCCCTCCGTTCTTTCCCATGTAGAAACTCAAACCCTTCGATTTGTATTTAACAGTAAAAGGAAGCTTCAGATCTGTTTGAGCTCCGCTGACGAGCAAATCCAATTTTCCGTATTCTTTTAAAATTGGCACGACTTCTTCTGCCCGGGCCATGTGGCCGTTGCCGGTTCCTTGAATGGCGTACAGGATTCTCACTTTTTAGCCATTAAGAATTCGTTGACCAGATCTCGGAAAATCTCATCGTTATCCAGCTTATTCTTGAGCCGCTTGGGAAGTTTCATGGATTTAGCCCGCGTATCCTCTTTATACCGGTAAATGCTCCAGGCCTTACCATCGTATTCAAGGGCAGTAAGATTTTCTACCCAGTCGCCCGAATTTAAATAGGTCACTGATCCCCTATCTGTCTCAATCGCTTTTATTTCCGGGTGATGAATATGACCACAGATCACAAAATCGTACCCGTTATCGATGGCAATATCTGCGGCTGTTCGTTCAAAATCATTGATAAACTTAACGGCCGTTTTAACGCTGTCTTTTACCTTTTTTGAAAGTGAAATGTTTTCCCTTCCCAGTTTGCGCAAAAACCAGTTAACCATGGCATTAATCAGGATTAACAAATCGTATCCAAGTGCCCCCATTTTTGCCAGCCATTTTGAATACTTCATGGTAACATCGAATACATCACCATGAAAGATCCAGGCTCGTTTGCCGTTCAGTTTAAGAACCAGTTTATTATCAATCTGAAAGGAGTCGAGTTTAAAACCTGCAAATTTCCGGAGCATTTCATCATGATTCCCCGTCAGATAAATAATTCGGGTGCCCTTCGTAAGAAGACCTGTAATATGCTTGATTACCTGCATGTGAGCCTTGGGCCAGTAATGCTTACTGAACTGCCACATGTCAATGATGTCACCGTTAAGAATTAATCGTTTCGGCTTAATGGTTTTCAGATAGCGAAGCAATTCCTCGGCATGACAACCGTATGTACCCAGGTGAATGTCTGATAAGATTACGGTATCGAGTTCGCGTTTTTTATGTTTTGCCATTGTCAGATATCAGGAAACCCGAAGGCCCGAAAGCCTTCAGGATACCTAAACCTTTTGAAGTAATTCTACAGTACAAAGGTAGATCAATACAATTACGTGCATGTCATGTACATATTACGGAATTGTTATTTGCGTTCAGGATTTAAACCGGAAACGGAGGTATTTGATTGTTTCGCCTTTTGAAGCAAACTCCATCTCGTAACGGGTTTTAATATCAAAACATTCAGGCCGAAGTTCCGATTGATATACTTCGTAGGAATACTGAAGATCCTCAATGTCGCTTCGCTGCTGAAGTTCTTCCAGTGTATAATTGAATAACTGGGTGTTATCGGTTTTTAACCGGATGTATCCTCCGGGCCGAATCAGATTTTTATAAATATCCAGGAATCTTGGGTTGGTCAATCTTCGTTTGATGTCGCGTTTACGGGGCCGTGGATCGGGAAACGTAATCCAGATTTCATCCACTTCTCGTTCTTCAAAGAAATTGCTGATCAATAAAATAGGCGTTCGAAGGAAGGCTACATTCGAAAGACTTTGTTCAATGGCCCAGGTGCTTCCCTTCCAGATGCGCTCTCCTTTAATATCTACTCCGATAAAATTCCGATCCGGAAACAACGATGCTAACCCGATGGTATATTCTCCCCTTCCACAAGCGAGCTCCAGCGTTATCAGATTTTGATTTCGAAAGTGTTCCGACTGCCATTTTCCCTTGATAGTATGATAGTTTTCCTTGGAAGGCTCAATGACATTCGACCGTTCTTCGATAATTTTAAATCGTTCCTTTTTGCGTTTCACCTATTATTCTTTTTATTCTTTAAAACCACTAAACTGATGTATCAGATTTCATCCAGTTCAGCAACAACAAATGTGCTTCCTCCAATATAAATCATGTCTTCTTCACCTGCCCTTTCCCTTGCCTTACGTAACGCATCATTCACGGAACGAATCACTTCTCCATGCAGTCCATGTTGAGTTGCGTCCTGCTGAAGGATCTCAGCATCCAACGCCCGGGGAATAGAGGCCTGGCAAAAGAAATAACAGGCATCCTTAGGCAGCAGCGACAAAATCTCAACCCGGCTTTTATCCTTAACCATTCCCCAGATTATATACAATTCCTGATGCGGATGTTGACGGATCTGATCCAGAATTTCTCTTACCCCATCCAGGTTATGAGCTGTATCGCAAACAGTATAGGGCTTCTGAGCTAAAATCTGCCATCTGCCTTTTAGTCCTGTTTGATCGATTACCTGTTCTAGTCCCTTTTGAATATGGTTTATTGAAATTGTCCAACCCTTTTCATTAAGTATATCAATGGTTTTCAGCACGCCTGGCAAATTTTTACATTGATACTTACCCTTTAATTGAAGGTCTACATCCAGAAGAAAAGTAGAAGTGTTTTTAAACAGGTTAATGGCCGTCCCGTGTTCCGTAAACTCGGCCCGGTAAGTATCATCTGCAAAGTATATGGGAGATTGATTGCCGTTAGCCCTGGTAATAAATACAGATTCTATTTCCTTTTGACGCTGGCTGATCACTACCGGAACATGATTCTTTATTATACCAGCTTTTTCTCCTGCTATTTCCTCCAGGGTGTTTCCCAGAATATCCATGTGATCAAATCCTATATTTGTAATTACCGATACCTCCGGAATAATCACATTGGTAGAATCAAGCCTTCCACCAAGGCCGACTTCAATTACAGCTACATCAACCTGGTTAAGGGCAAAATAATCGAAGGCCATGGCAACCGTGATTTCGAAGAAGGAAGGCCTGATGGTTTCAATGGATTTCATAATCCGGTTTGTAAAAGCCACCACATACGATTCGCTGACCTCTACGCCATTAATTTTAATTCGCTCCGTAAATTCTTTGAGATGGGGAGACGTGTACAAGCCGGTTTTATATCCGGCCGATTGAAGAATGGAAGCCAGCATGTGC